>JASHRA010000219.1 GCA_030038765.1 Candidatus Dormiibacterota bacterium
GGCGCCGGCGCCAGCGCTCCGGCAGCTCCTCCTCCAGCCCGCCCGCGGCGACCCCGGCCAGGGGCAGGCGGGGCCCCGGCGCGTCGGCGCTGGCGAGCTCGAACAGGAGAGGCTCCTCGGCCGCCCAGGCGGGCGCCGGGGCATGGGTCACCCCGGAGCTCCGACGCGGTCTGGCTCGGCCACGGCCCGGCTGACCCTGGCGACGAAACGCTCGATGGCGGCCGGAGACGTCATCTCGGTGGCGCAGACCAGGAGGCAGCGCTCCAGCCCGGGAGCCAAGCCCTGGAGTGGATAGCCGGCGAGGATCCCCTCGGCGGCGAGTTCACGGGCCAGGGCCCGGGCCTCCACGGGGACCTCCAGCACGAACTCCCAGAGGAAGTCCTGGTCGGGGTAGCGCAGCCGGCAACCCGGCAGCCGACCCAGCTCCAGGGCCAGCTGGTGGGCACGGCGGTAGGAGATGTCGGCGATGCCGCGCATGCCCTCCCCACCCATCTTGGCCATGTAGGCGGTCGCGGCCAGCGCCATCAGGGCGTGGTTGGTGCAGATGTTCGAGGTGGCGCGCTCGCGCCGGATGTGCTGCTCCCGCGTCTGCAGCGTGAGGCAGAAGGCGCGTCCGCCCCGGGAGTCGGTGGTGATCCCGACAAGGCGGCCCGGGATTCGCCGCACCAGCTCCTGGGTGCAGGCCAGCAGCCCCACCGTGGGGCCGCCCAGCTGGGGCGGGATGCCGAGCTGCTGGCCGTCGGCGGCGACCAGGTCGGCGCCGAGGGCTCCGGGAGGCTCCAGCACGGAGGCCGCGATGGGGTCCGCCACCACCTCGATCAGGGCGCCGGCGTCGTGCGCCGCCTCCACCAGCTCCGGGATCGGCTCCAGCAGGCCGAGGAAGTTCGGTTGGGCCACCACCAGGACCGCCGCGTCGCCGCCGGAGAGGGCCTGCCGCGCCGCTTCGAGCTCGGTCACCCCGCCCCGGCTCGGGAGCACGTCGAGCTCGGCGCCGCGGCCGGAGGCGTAGGTGCGGAGGACGGACAGGACCTCCGGGTGGAGGGTCCCGCTGGCCACCACCCGGTGGCGCCCGGTGTGCAGGGTGGAGAGCAGCGCGCCCTCGGCGGCCGCCGTCGCCACGTCGTACATGGATGCGTTGGCCACGTCCATGTCGAAGAGCTCCGCGACCAGGGACTGGAACTCGAAGATGGACTGGAGGTAGCCCTGGCTGGCCTCCGCCTGGTAGGGCGTGTAGGCGGTGTAGAACTCGGGGCGGGAGATGGTGGCCCGGACCACGGCCGGGATGTAGCGGAAGTAGACGCCGGCCCCGAGGAAGCAGTCCCACTCCGAGAGGGGCCGGTTGGCTCCGGCCAAGCGCCGCATCTCGGCCATCAGCTCCGGCTCGGAGAGGGGCGCCGGCAGCTCCAGCCGGGGCTCGCGGAGCCGGGACGGGACGTCACGGAAGAGGTCCTCGGCGGAGTCGAGGCCGATGGCAGCCAGCATCTCGGCCCGGTCCCGGTCCGAGTTGGGCAGATAGGCCATCAGGAGAGCGCGGGCACTGGCGGGGACGGTTGCCTAGTGCGCGTCCGCCGCCGCGAAGGCGTCGTAGGCGGCCGCGTCGAGCAGGTCCGCCGGCAGAGCCTCGGCGGTGCGGACCCGGATCAGCCAGCCCGCCCCCTGGGGATCCGAGTTGACCAGCTCCGGCGAGCTGGCGAGGTCCTCGTTGACCGCCACCACCTCGCCGCTGACGGGGGAGAACAGGTCGCTCGCGGCCTTGACCGACTCCACGGCGCCGAAACGCGCGCCGGAGGCCACCGGGCCGCCCACCTTGGGCAGCTCCAGGAAGATCACGTCCCCGAGCTGGGACTGCGCGTGGTCGGTGATGCCGACGACCACCTCGCCGCCGTCCTCGTCCCGGACCCACTCGTGGGTCTTCGTGAAGCGGTACGCACCCAAGTCGGGCACCTGGCCTCCTCCTTACCAGCCCCTCGGCAGTTAGCTCCCCGGCCGCTTGTAGAAAGGTAGCGCCGAGACCGGCGCTGCTGCCCAGCGGTCGGGGTCGGCGTGGAGCTGGACCCGGAGCTCGGTGCCCGGGGTGGAGCTGGCCCGGTCCACGTAGCCCATGGCCAGCCCGGCGCCGACCGAGAACCCGTAGGAGCCGCTGGTCACCGTGCCCACCTCTTCCCCGTCCCGGAAGATGGGGTGCCCGTGGCGCGGGATCTCCCGCGGCCCGAGCCGCAGCCCCACCAGCACGCGGGGACTGCGCTCCGCCCGCTCCGCCAGCGCCCGGTCCCCGTTGAAGGCGCCCTTGGCCGGCTTGACCACCCAGCCCAGGCCGGCGCTGTAGGGATCGGTGCCCTCGTCCATGTCCTGGCCGTAGAGCCGGAAGCCGGCCTCCAGGCGGAGCGTGTCGCGCGCGCCCAGCCCGGCCGGCACCAGCCCGGCGCCGCTGCCCGCCTCCAGCAGCGCGGTCCAGAGCCCGTCGGCGGCGGCCGCGTCGACGTAGAGCTCGAAGCCGTCCTCGCCGGTGTAGCCGGTGCGGGAGATGCGCGCCCGGGAGCCGGCGACCTGGCCCGGCCGGTGGTGGTAGTAGCGGATCGAGCCCAGCTCCTGCCCCGGGCTGAGCCGCTGCACCACCTCGGGAGCGGCCGGGCCCTGCACCGCCAGCAGGGCCGTCTGGGCGGAGACGTCGGTCAACTCGACGTCGGCGCCGAGGTTCTCCCGCATCCAGGCGAGGTCAGGATCGTGGCGCGCCGCGTTCACGACGCACATGTATCCGTCGGCATCCTGGTAGACGAGGAGATCGTCCACGATCCCACCGTCCGGGTGGCACATGACCGTGTACAGCGCCCGTCCCGGCTCCAGCTTGGCGACGTCGTTGGTCACCAGCCGCTGGAGGAAGTCGAGGGCGCCCGAGCCCCGGACCAAGACCTCGCCCATGTGGGAGACGTCGAAGAGCCCGCAGCGCTGGCGCACCGCCTCGTGCTCGTCGCGGATGGAGCCGTAGTGGAGCGGCATGGAGAAGCCGGCGAAGCCCACCATGTGGCCGCCGCTGGCGCGGTGGCGGGCGTCCAGGGGCACCCGGTTCAGTTCTTCGCTCAATCCGAATCCAGCTCCCCGAGGATGTCCCTCAACTCGTCGTCGGCCTGGGAGGTCGCCTCCGCCACGGCCCGCCGCAGCTGGGAGACACGGCCCTCGTTCCAGCTCAGGTGGCGCGCTAGCTCCAGGTCGGAGGGGTCGTGACCGTCCCGCAGGCGCAGCTCCGCCTGGGCCTGGAAGAGCCGCTCGGCGTCGGCCGCCCAGCGCCGGTCCTGACGGCGGGCCTCCTCGTCCTCACGGAGGAGGGCGCCCATCACCCGCCCCGCCACCTCGCGGATCTGGCGCTGGAGTTCGGTGGCGGTCGGCGGTCGCTCCGGGTCGAGGCCGTGCACCAGGGTCACCAGGGCGCCGCTGCCCTCCTGGAAGAGGTCCTCGGCCGGCACCGTCTCGCTGGCCAGTGACTCCGCGGTCTCCAGCACCAGGGCCAGGTGCACCTCGGTCAGCTCAGCCCGCGCCCGGCTCTCCGCGCCCGCGTCCGCCAGCCGCCCCAGCAGCGTCTGGACGCGGTCCAGATCCGGCTGCTGCAGCGTCTCCGCGACGGCGCGGAAGGAGGCCACCTCCTCCTCGTCGTCGGCCTCGTCGCCCGGCCGAGAACGGCCACCCGCCACGGCCCGAGTATAGGCGGGGCGGCCCTTGGGCCCAACTCGACCTGAAGGGGCATCCCGTAGACTGGCGGCAGTGGCCGAGAACCAGCTGCGAGTCCCGGCGGACCAGGACCTGCTGGTCTTCGGGGCGACCGGAGATCTGGCGCGGCGCAAGCTGCTGCCCGCCCTCTACGAGCTGAGCCTCCAGGGACTGCTCCCGCGCAAGGGAGAGATCCTGGGGACGGCCACCAAGGAGCAGGGCGACCACGGCTTCCGTGAGTTCGCGCGCCAGGCAGTGCAGGAGTTCGCACGCAGCGGCTTCCGCGAGCGCGAATTCGCGGAGTTCGCCAAGCGACTGCGCTACGTCACCACCACCCATGACCAGTCCGGCACCGGGGAGAAGCTGTCCAAGGCCCTGCAGCTGCCGCACCGCCTGGTCTATCTGGCGGTCCCGCCGTCCGCCTTCACGACCATCCTCGAAGAGTTGCGCCGCGCCAACCTGGCCCGCGGCTCCTCGCTCATCATCGAGAAGCCGTTCGGCCACGACCTCAAGTCGGCGATCGCGCTGAATCAGGCCCTGCACCGCGTCCTGCCCGAGGAGCGCATCTACCGCATCGACCACTACCTGGGCAAGGAAACCGTCCAGAATCTCCTGGTTTTTCGCTTCGGCAACACGCTGATCGAGCGGATCTGGAACCGCGACGTGGTGGACCGTGTGCAGCTCACCGTCGCCGAGGACATCGGCATCGAGACGCGGGGCCGGCTCTACGAGGAGACGGGAGCGCTACGCGACATCGTGCAGAACCACATGCTCCAGCTCCTGGCCCTCACCTGCATGTCCCCGCCCAGCTCCTTCGACCCCGAGGCGCTGCGCGACGAGAAGGTCAAGGTGCTTCACTCCATCCGGCCCGTGGACCCGAGCGAGGTGGTCCGGGGACAGTACACGCGCGGCTCGGTGCACGGGGAGTTGATGCCCGGGTACCGGGAGATGGAGGGCGTGTCGCAGGACTCGACCACCGAGACCTACGTCGCCATGCGCGTGTCGGTGGACAGCTGGGAGTGGGCCGGCGTTCCCTTCTACCTGCGTTGCGGGAAGGCGCTCTGCACCAGGAGGACCGAGATCGTCCTCTACTGCCGGGACGTGCCCGTGCACCTCTTCCGGGGCACTGACATCGGGCACCTGACGGCCAACCGGGTGACCATCCGGATCCAGCCGGACGAGGGCATCTCGTTCTCGGTGCTGGCCAAGGAGCCGGGCCCGACCGTGATCGAGCAACCGGTCCGACTCGATTTCTCCTACGGGCAATCGTTCAAGACGCAGCCGGCCGAGGCTTACGAACGCCTGCTCCACGACGCCTTCCTAGGTGACCACACCCTCTTCATCCGTCAGGACGAGACGGAGGCAGCCTGGACCGCGCTGGAGCCCGTCCTCGAGCACATGCCGCGGGTCAACTTCTATCCCGCGGGCAGCGAGGGGCCGGAGGCGGCCAACTCCCTCCTGCTCTCCGGCAGCTGGCACGATCTCTCCCACCACATCGAAACCGGCCCCCGCCTGAGCGACGTCTAGGCCGCCCCCTGCCGGGCCGGCACCGGATCGGACACCAGCTGGTCGGCCTCGATCCACCCCGCCTGGGCTTGGTCGCCGAGCCCGGCCCGAACGTGCACCCAGCGGCCCACCTGCTCCAGCGCCGTCAGCGGAGAGGCCGGCAGCACGGGCAGGCCGCGTCCCGAGGAGTAGTCGGGCCCGAGGAAGAGTGGATAGCCGGTTCCGGCCCAGCTCTGGACCAGCGTGCACGGCCCCGGCGAGATGCGGCGGTAGCGGTAGACGGTGGCCCGGTCCCGCTCGCCGCGGGTGAGGATGCGGAGCAGGTTGACGGCTCTGATGGTCGCGCTCCGCTGACCTTCGGATGTCATCGTCACCTCTGTTCCCTGCACGCTCGGGCGGCAGCTGATCCGGATCCGGGTTCGGGGACGCTTCACCCTGGTCCACTGGCCGAAGAAGCCGTTGGCCAGCTCCTGGACCACCTCGGCGGTCCTGTCGTCCACCACCCTGAAGCTGAAGGGGGGCAGCGCGGAGACCTGCTCAGCGGTGGCGAAGATCTCGCGCGGCGACGCGAACACGGTCGCCACCCAGCGGTGGCTCTGCGGGCGACCCAGGTAGAGCACAGCGGCATTCTAGGTGAGAGCCGGCACGCTCCCGCGCCGCCTCAGCGGAGCAGGGGGCGGTTGCGCAGCAGGATCGCCTCGCCCGCGTGGAGCACCCCATCGAGAGGGGATCCGAGCACGGGCGCGATCATCAGCCCGCGGTAGCTCGCGAGCCGGCCACCCCAGTTGGTCTTGAAGGTCGCGTACCCATGTTCCGGGTTGGCTGGGTCGAAGTTCCTGGGCACGCCCCACATGTCATATAAGGTGCATCCCTGCGCTATCCCCCACCCGATCATCGCCCACTGCAGCGCATAGCTGGCGCGCGCGGCGGGTGCCGCGGTGCTGGTGCCCCCGAAGACGTGGACCAGGCGGTCCCCGAGTGCGACGGTGAAGCCGGCCGCCAGTGGCTGACCCTCCAGCCTGGCGATGAAGATGCTGGCGCCGAGTGCCTGCGCAGCTAGCTGGTAGTAGCTGAGGGGGCGGGAGTGGAAGTGCTTGCGCCCCACCGTCTGCATGTGGAGGTCGTGGAAGACGCCCACCGCGTCCTCTCCCTCCTCCCGGGTGACGACCACCCCCCGACGGCGCGCGACCCTGACGCTGTAGCGCGTGGTGGCGGGGATCCTTGCCTGGGCCGCTTCGAGGCCGCCTGATATGTCCAGGAGCCAGGTCTGGCGATGCTGGATGTCGAACCGCGCCGGTCGCAGCCCGCAGCCCTCGATGAGCTGGTCAGCCTGCGCCGAGAGGGCCGGCCATTCGGGATCACACTTGAGTTGCATGATGCGGTTGCGACGCAGCTGCGACGCAGCCTGGCGCAGCAGGGCCCTGCAGGCAAAGACGTCGGAGAGATCCCCGAGCACCGGCCCCTGGGGCGCGTAGCCCCAGCCCAGCGGGCCCACGCGCTGCTGCAACACCTGGATGACGCCGGCCCACCCCTGCCCGCCGGGACGTGAGGCAGCCAACCGGATCGTCTTCCAGCCGTAGTGTGCGCGGAGCTCGCCCCAACCCCAAGATTGCAGCAAATTCCCGTGTTCTTGGTGTCCGACGTAGTCGTCCCACTGGGTCCGGAGCGTCTCGTCGACGGTACGCACCTCGACGCTAGCTCCGGCTCGCACGGCTAGGGACGGAACGCCTGCCGGTGAGCCACGGGCCCGATTATCGGGCAGCCAAGTTGCCTGCGATTGGGGCTGCAGTTCGGGGGTATGATCGAAGTGCCATGCAGCGCTGGCAGTTGGTGGGTGCGACATCGCTGGCACTGGCTTGCTCCGTCGGTGCGGCGCTGCCTGCGGCCGCCGCCGAGGCGGGCCACGGGGTGGCGGCCGGACAGTCGGGCTTGGTCGGTCTGATCGCCAATCCCAACGTCGCCTTCGTCCTGCTGCTGGTGGCGCTGCTCGGTGTCGGTCTGGAGGTGCTCCACCCTGGGGCTGTGGTCTTCGGTTCCATCGGCGTGCTGGCCGGGGTGGTGGCCGCGATCGGTCTCTTCAACCTCGACGTCAATGTCTCGGGGCTGGTCCTGGTGGCCGCTGCAGCGGCTCTCCTGGTGGTGGACACGTCCGGTCACAGCCATGGCGTGCTGAGCGTGGCCGGAACCGCGGCGGCCGTGGCCGGTGGCCTTCTCCTCTTCGGAGGACCGGGCTCGGCCTCCGGCGTCAACCTCGCAGCCCTGCTGATCGTGCCGGTGGGCTGGGCCGCGGTCTGGGTCACGCTGAGCCGGCGGGCGCTCAAGGTCCGCCACCTCCCCTTCGCGTCCAGCAGCCACGAGCTCCTGGGACTGAGCGGGGTGGTGCGCCAGGGCGGGGCGGAGGCGGGGATCGCGGCGGTCGAGGGTGAGCTGTGGCGGGTCGTGAGCCTGGACGGCCAGCCCTTGAGGGCCGGACAGCGGGTCACGGTGATGGCCGAAGATGGACTGACGCTGGTGGTGGAGCCAGCGAGCGTTGACGTTTCTGCCGCAGGTCTTCCTGATCCCACGAAGGCCGACAGCCAGCGCTCCAGGACCTGAGGAGGACAGTCTGATGGGCGGAATCTTTGCGACCGTCGTGGTCCTGGTGGTGCTGATACTGCTGGTCACCGTCGGCACTGGCTTCAGGGTGATCTACGAGTACGAGCGAGGCGTGGTCTTCCGTCTGGGCCGCCTCATCGACGTCAAGGGCCCGGGGCCCCGGCTGATCATTCCCTTTGGCATCGACCGGCTCCTCAAGATCGACCTCCGTATAAATGTGCACCAGGTTCCCGCCCAGGACGTGATCACCAAGGACAACGTGACGGTGCGCGTCACTGCCGTCGTTTTCTTCCGAGTGGTGGACGCGCGTGATGCCTATGTGAAAGTCAACGACTACCGCAGCAGCATCTCCACGGCCGCGCAGACCACGCTTCGTTCGATCCTGGGACAGTCGACCCTGGACGAGCTCCTGAGCCAGCGGGAGAAGGTCAACGCGGAGCTGCAGACGGTGATCGACGAGCAGACGGAGCCGTGGGGGGTGAAGGTCACGGCGGTCGAGGTGAAGGACGTTGACCTGCCGCAGTCGATGCAGCGCGCCATGGCGCTTCAGGCCGAGGCCGAGCGAGAGAAGCGCGCCAAGATCATCCGCGCCGAAGGTGAGTTCCAGTCCGCCCAGCAGCTGAGCGACGCGGCCGTGGTCATCGGCAAGGAGCCCGCCACCCTGCAGTTGCGGTATCTGCAGACCCTCTCCGAGATCGGAACGGAGCAGAACACCGTGGTGGTCTTCCCACTGCCGCTGGACCTGGTCCAGCCCTTCATCGACATCAGCTCCCGGGCCCGCCAGGGCGGCGGCCCCGCCGAGCCGGGCAAGCCGGCAGAGAACGGGGGGCGGGCGGTGGTGAGGGCGCCCCGGGCTGTCCGACCTCCCAAGGGCGCCTAACACTCGCTTGCGCTCCAACGTGGGCCCGGACGGGGACGAGTCCCCGGGAGGCAGCCGGTGCCTGCTCCTCGGATCCGGGGAGTTCGAGCCGTGGGTGTCGGAGGCCGAGTCCTTGGCCCTCGAGGGATCGGGAGGCGACGGGTCGGTCGCGGTCCTGGCGACCGCCAGCGCCCCGGAGGGGGAGGCCGTCTTCGATCGGTGGCAAGAGATGGCCCTGACCCATTACGCCGAGATGGGTCTCCGGGCCCGGGCCCTGCCGCTGCGGACCCGGTCCGACGCCGAGGATCCGGAGATCGCGGCGCGGCTGGCCGACTGCAGCATGGTCTTCTTCTCGGGTGGGAACCCGGAGTACCTGGCGACGACGCTGAGGGCCACGCGGTCCTGGGCGGCGATCCTCGCGGCACTCGAGGGAGGCGCCGTCTACGGCGGTTGCAGCGCTGGCGCCATGGTCGCCGGGAGTGCCGACGGCCGCCACCGCGCGGCCGTGCGCTTCCAGTTCAGCGGAGGGCTCGGACTGTGCCCGCGGACCGTTTTCGGGGTCCACTGGGACTCAGTATTCATGCGGCTTCTGCGCCCTGCGGTGCAGAGCGGCGTGCCCGAGGGCCACGTGCTCATCGGGATCGCCGAGCGCTCAGCGATTCTGTCCCGAGGAGGTCCCTGGGAGGTCTATGGGTCAGGGCTCATCGAGGTCCGGCAGGGGTCCGCGAAGAGCCTCTACCGGGCCGGCGACTCGTTCTCGGAGGGCCTCCCCCAGGCCCAGTAGCGAACCCGTCACGTTGTTTCACGTGAAACGCGAGCCCGCTCCTATACTGCCGCACATGCCGCGCCCCAAGGTCATCACCGTCTGCAACCAGAAGGGTGGGGTGGGCAAGACGACGACGGCCGTGAACCTCTCCGCGGCGCTCGGGGAGCGGGGCCTCAAGGTCCTCTTGGTGGACTGCGACCCGCAGGGAAACGCCACTTCCGGTCTCGGGATCCGCTCCTCGGACCTGGTCAGCTCCATATACGACGTGGTCGTGTTGGGCCAGCCCCTGGCCGAGGTCGCGGTCCCAATCGAGTCCGTAAAGGGGGTCACGCTGGTGCCCTCGACACTCGCCCTGGCGGGCTCTGAGCTGGAGTTGGCCGAGCTGCCGCTCCGCGAGTCACGCCTCCGCCTGGCACTGGACGGGATAGACGAGTACGACTACGTCCTCCTGGACACGCCGCCGTCGCTCGGCCTGCTGACGGTCAACTGCCTGGTCGCCGCCGAGTCCCTGCTGATCCCGCTCCAGTGCGAGTACTACGCGCTCGAGGGCCTCAGCCAGCTGACCCAGACCCAGTCGCTGGTGAAGCAGTCGCTCAACCCATCCCTTTCGCTGCTGGGAATCGTGATGACCCTCTTCGACCCCCGGACGATCCTCAGCAGCCAGGTGGTGTCCGAGGTCCGCCGGCAGTTCGCCGAGGATGCCTTCAACACCGTCATCCCGCGATCCGTCAGGCTCAGCGAGGCGCCCAGCCACGGCCTCCCGATCACAATCTACGACCCCTCCGGTCGGGGCTCGGCAGCCTACCGCGCCCTGGCTGAGGAGATGCTCCTGCGCTGCGAGCGAGTCGCGGCATGACCAAGCGGAGGGGGCTGGGGCGGGGCCTGGAACAGCTGATCCCCACTGGGACCGCGCCCGGATTCGGCACACCGGTTCCCGGAGCGGGGGCCAGGGAGGTCCCCATCGCCCTCATCGATCCCAACCCGGAGCAGCCGCGCACCAACTTCGACGAAGCGACGCTGCGGGCGCTGGCGGCCTCGATCCAGGCCTACGGAATCCTCCAGCCGCTGGTGGTGGAGCCAACCGCGGACCGGTTCCAGCTCGTGGCCGGGGAGCGGCGGCTGCGGGCCGCCGAGATGGCGGGCCTGACCCGGGTGCCCGCCGTGGTGCGGCCCATCGGTGCCGAGCGCGAGCAGCTGGAGATAGCGCTCATGGAGAACCTCCAGCGCACCGACCTGTCGGCGCTGGAGGAAGCGCGCGCGTTCTCGCGGCTGTGTGATGTCTTCGGCCTGACCCAGGAGCAGGTGGCCCAGCGCGTGGGACGCAGCCGCTCGGCGGTCGCCAACACCATGCGCCTGCTGCAGGCGGTCCCCGAGGTCCAGGTGGCCCTCCGCGACGGCAGGATCTCGGCGGCGCACGCCCGGGCGCTGCTGGGGATGACCGAGCCCGCGCAGCAGGCCAAGGCACTCGCACGCGTGCTCGCCCAGGAG
>JASHRA010000220.1 GCA_030038765.1 Candidatus Dormiibacterota bacterium
AGGCGGGCCACGCGCTCGGGCACGGTGCGGATGTTGAGCTCGCCCTGGTCCAGGCCCTCCAGCTCCGACCACTCGATGGGCGTGGAGACGGCCCCCTTGGCGGCGGGGCGGGGGGAGTAGACGGCGGCCAGCGTCTTGCCGGTCACGTTCTGGGTCCAGTCGATGCGGACCCGCCCCCGGCGCCGCCGCACCGACCACTCCTCGGTGACGTCCTCGGGCAGCTGCTCGGAGATGCCGTGGGCGAAGTCGCGGACCCAGGCGCGCACCTCCTCCTGCTCCGGCCCGCGCCGGATGGGCAGGTAGATGTGGAGCCCGGACTGGCCGGTGGTCTTGAGGTAGTGGCGCAGGTGGAGGGTCTCCAGCCCCTGGTGGATCGCCTGGGCCACCTCCACCACCTCTCCGAACCCGGCCCCCGGGCCCGGGTCGAGGTCGAAGACGGCCCAGTCGGGCTGGTCCGGGCGGTCCCGGCGCGAGTGCCAGGGGTGGAGCTCGACCGCGGCCGCGTTGGCGGCCCAGACCAGGGCCGCCGGCGAGCTGAAGAGGGGACAGAGCGTGGCCGTGCTCCCGGGCGCGCGCCAGCTCCGGAGCCAGCGCGGGGCGCTGGCAGGCCGGCTGCGGCGCCAGAAGCCGGGATGCTCGATGCCGTCGGGGAAGACCTGCAGCACGATGGCCCGGTCGCGCAGGTGGGGCAGGAGCAGGGGGGCCATGCGCAGCTGGTACTCGACCAGATCGCGCTTGGTCAGGCCCTCGCCGGGCCAGAGCACCTTGTCCAGGCGGGTCAGCCTCACCTCCTCCCCCTTGACCCGCAGGGTGCCGCCCGAGGCGGGCAGACGGCCCAGGTCCTGGAGCGCCTGCCGCAGCTCGGGGTCGGAGACCTCCTGGGCCGCCGCCGCTGGCCTCGCCCCAGCCCCGCTCCTGGTCTCGGCGGCGACCTGCTCCGGGGCCAGCCCGGACTCGCGCACGCAGCGCTCCGGGGCCACGTCCGGGCGCAGGGTCCGGAAGGCGGGCTGGCGCAGCTTCCCCTCCCGGGTCCAGCCCCCGTGCTCCACCTCGCAGACCAGCTCCGGGCGCACCCAGCGGGCCCGGGCGTTGGCCGGGCTCACGGCGCTCGCCGGCGCGCTGCGCCGCCGCAGCGGCTCCAGCTTGCCCAGCAGCTCGCCGATGAGCGCGTCGCTGAAGCCGGTGCCCACGCGCCCCGACTCGCGCAGCTCACCGTCCTGGTAGACGCCGAGGACCAGGGCACCGAAGCGGGCCCGCCTGCCCTCGCCCTCGGTGTAGCCGCAGACGACGCAGTCCTGGGTCTGGCGGGCCTTCACCTTGAGCCAGTCCTGGGAGCGCCGACCGGGCCGGTAGGGCGAGGTGGCGAGCTTGGCCACCATCCCCTCCAGCCCCTCCTTCCGGGCGCTCTCGAAGAAGCGCTCGCCCACCTGGGTGACGTGGTCGGCGTAGCGCACCCTGGTCTGGCGCCCCAGCACCCGGCGCAGCTTGCGCTTGCGCTCCAGGAGCGGGAGAGGGGTCAGGTCGCGCCCGTCGAGGAAGAGCAGGTCGAAGGCCATCATCACCACCGGGGTGCGGCTCGCCTCCCGCTCCGCGCCGGCGCCGCGCAGCTGCATGCGCCGCTGCAGGCCCCCGAAGGAGGGATGCCCGCTCCGGTCCAGGTAGACGATCTCGCCGTCGATGACGGCGGAGGTCGCCCCGAGACCGGCGGCCGCCTCCTGGAGCTCGGGGTAGCGAGAGGTCTCGTCGTGGCCGGAGCGGCCCACCAGGCGCAGCCGCCCCGACTCCAGGAGCAGCTCCGCCCTGACCCCGTCGTACTTGATCTCGTAGATCCAGTCGCGCCGGCTGAAGGGCCGGCGCACGAGCGTGGCCAGCATCGAGGGCACGAACTCGGGGCTCCGGGCCGAGCGCCGCTGGGCCGGAGCCGGGGCCGGCTCGGGCGCCGCCCGGGCCCGCCTCCCGGCCGGTTCCCTCCCCGCGGCGATGTCGCCGAGATCGCGTCCGCTGCGCACCGAGACGTCCTCCTCGGAGGCCTCCAGCTCGCCGGCCTCGGGGTCCCGGTGCTTGATCAGGAGCCATCCCTCACGACTCGAGCCGCGTCGGATCAGGCTGAAGCTGCCCCCCAGGCGCTTGCCCGCGAGGCGGAACTCGAGGTGGCCCTTGGCCAGGGCGGCCGCGAAGTCGGCTGCGGCCGCTCCCTCCCAGCTCAGCTCGCCCTGGTCCCAGAGCAGGACCGGGCCCGCCCCGTAGCCCTCGGGGATGAGGCCCTCGAAGTCGCCGTAGTCGACCGGGTGGTCCTCCACCTGGACCGCCAGGCGCTTCACCGAGGGGTCCAGGGTGGGCCCCTTGGGCACGGCCCACGAGAGCAGCACGCCGCCCCGCTCCAGGCGCAGGTCCCAGTGCAGACGGCGGCCGCGGTGCATCTGGACGCAGAAGCGGCGGCCCCTCGGGAGCTGGGCCCAGGCGCCGCCCGAGGCGGCTCGCGCCCGCCCGCCCCGGGGCTCGGGCGAGCTGGTGAAGTCGCGCTTGCGCCGGTAGGGCGCGAGGCGCCGTTCCGCGGAGGCCCCGGGCCCGGCGCTCTTCGCTTCAGCCATCCTCTGTCCCCACAGCCATCGCCCGCACCAACATGGCTAACGTCTGGCCCGCCCTTGCGGGTCGGTCAGCTTGCCGCCGCCCCAGCGCCGCCGCGGATGGCACTATGGCGCCCGATGGTGCCTCAGCCGGTCCACCCTCCGCGGGAGGCGGCCCCGTGGACCTGAGCCGGCTCCTGCTGGGGCGCCCGCTGCGCAGCTCGGAGGCCCACAAGCAGAGGATCAACCCCGTCGAGGGGCTCTCCGCGCTCGGCGTCGACGCCCTCAGCTCGGTGGCCTACGGGCCCCAGGCGATGCTGGTGGTGCTGGGCGCCGGTGGCCTGGCCGCGCTGCGGCTCGCGCCCTGGATCACGCTCGCCATCGTGGGCCTGCTGGCCCTGCTGGTCAGCTCCTACATCCAGGTCATCGCCGCCCACCCCGAGGGCGGCGGCGCCTACGCCGTCGCCCGGGCCAACCTGGGCGGCGCCGTCAGCATGGTCGGGGCCGCGTCGCTGGTCGTCGACTACACGCTCACGGTGGCCGTCTCGATCGCCGCCGGGGTGGGCTCGCTGGTCTCCGCCTTCACCGGCATCGCGCCCTACTCGCTGCCCATCTGCCTCGGCATCCTGGTCCTGGTCACGGGCATCAACCTGCGCGGCCTGGGCGAGAGTGCGCGCGCCTTCCTCCTCCCCACCCTGCTCTTCGTCGGCGGCACCCTGGTCGTGATCCTGATCGGGCTCATCCACCCGCTCGCGCCCCACCTGAGCCAGCCCGGCAGGGCCCAGGTGGCGAGCCGCGACCTGGAGGCGGTGGGCGTGCTGCTGGTCCTCAAGGCGTTCTCCGCCGGCTGCAGCGCCCTCACCGGCGTGGAGGCCATCGCCAACGGCGTTCCCCTCTTCCGCGAGCCGCGCCAGCGCCGGGCGCAGACGACGGAGATACTGCTCGGCTCGCTGCTGGCGGCGACGCTGCTGGGCATGGCGGTGCTGATCCAGCGCTTCCGCGTCCAGCCCCGCGTCGACGACGCCGTCCTCAACCAGATCATCGGCTACTCCATCGGCCGGGGCTGGGGCTTCGACGCCCTCTCCATCATCATCACCCTGGTCCTGGCGCTGGCCGCCAACACCTCCTTCGGCGGCCTGCCCGTGCTGGCCAGCCTGCTGGCCCGGGACCACCGCCTGCCCCACGCCTTCGCTCTGCGTGGCGACCGCCTGGTCTACAACTACGGGATCCTCTGCCTGGCCGTCCTGGCCGCGCTGATGCTGCTCTTCACCGGGGGCAACACCAACTCGCTGATCCCCCTCTACGCGATCGGCGTGTTCACCGGCTTCACGCTGGCGCAGTCGGGCCTGGTCCGGCACTGGCACCGGCAGCGCTCCAGGGGCTGGCAGCGGCGGGCCGCGCTCAACGGCGCCGGGGCGCTCGCGACCGGGGCCGCCACGCTCATCTTCCTCACCACCAAGTTCCTCGCCGGGGCCTGGATCGTGGTGCTCGCGGTGCCCCTGCTGGTGCTGTTCTTCGTCCGCGTCCACCGCTACTACGAGCGGGCGGCCGAGGAGATCCGGCTGGACCGCCGGCCCGGCCCCCTCAGGGAGCGCGAGATCACGGTCGTGGTCCCCTTCAACAACATCTCCCGGATCACCCAGGAGGCGCTCTCGGAGGCGATCTCGATGGGCGACCGGGTCATCGCCGTCACCGTGGTCATGGCCGACGACGAGGAGGCGGGCCAGGAGCTGGAGCGGCACTGGCGGGAGTGGAACCCGGGCGTGGAGCTGAAGGTGCTGCACACCGAGTACCACTCCATGGTCCGGCCCCTGGTCGGCTACATCGACTCCCTCCACCCCAGCCCCCGCCGCAAGGTGGTCGTGATGATCCCGGTGGTGGTGCCCCACCGCTTCTGGCACACCATGCTCCACAACCACCTGGACCGCGGCCTGACCCAGGCCCTGGCCCACCGCCACGACGTGGTCGTGGCCCGCATCCCGCTGCTGCTGAAGCAGGACTGAGCCAGGGCTCAGTCCACGGTGAGTACGGCTCCCCGGGCGGCGCTGCCCACCAGGTGGGCGTAGCGGGCGAAGGCGCTGGTGCCCTGGAGCGCCGGGGGCGGGGTCCAGCCCTGCGCCCGGCGCGCCCACTCCTCCTCGGGCACGGCGGCGGAGATGGAGCGCCGCTCCACGTCGATGGTGACCAGGTCCCCGTCCTGGAGCAGGGCGATGGGCCCGCCCACGGCCGCCTCCGGGGCCACGTGGCCGACCATGAGGCCGTGGGTGGCGCCGCTGAAGCGGCCGTCCGTGATCAGGGCCACCTGGTCGCCCAGGCCCTGGCCCACCAGGGCCCCGGTCACGCCCAGCATCTCCCGCATCCCGGGCCCTCCCCGCGGCCCCTCGTAGCGGATCACGACCACGTCCCCGGGCACGATGCGGCGCTCGGCGGCCGCCGCCATCGCCGCCTCCTCGGAGTCGAAGACCCGGGCCGGGCCGGTCTGGGAGCGGCGCTCGTAGCCGGCCACCTTGATCACGCCGCCCTCGGGCGCCAGCGGCCCGTGCAGCACCAACGTGCCGCCGCTGGCCATCACCGGGTCGTGGAGCTGGCGGACCACGTCCTGGCCCTCGGGCTCGGGGAACTCCCGCGCCGCCTCCCGGGCCGCCTCGGCCAGGGTCTGGCCGGTGCAGGTGCCCGCATCGCCGGCCATGAGGCCGCCCTCCAGGAGGCGTCGCACCAGCAGCGCCACGCCCCCGGCGCGGGTCAGGTCGACGGCGTTGTAGCGCCCCGCCGGGCGCAGGTCGGCGATCCAGGGCGTGCGCTGGCTGATCTCGTCGAACTCGTCGATCCCGAGCTCGACGTGGGCGTCCCGGGCGATGGCAAGGAGGTGGAGCACGGCGTTGGTGGAGCCGCTCGTGGCCATGACGCCGGCGATGGCGTTGCGGAAGGAGTCACGCGTCAGGTAGCTGCTGGGGCGCCGCCCCTGGCGGACCATCTCCACCGCCGCCCGGCCCACGGCCCGGCCCACCTCGGGCTTGCGCCGGTCCACGGCGGGCACGCCCCCGGACTGGAGCGGGGCCACCCCCAGGAGCTCGATGGACATGGCCATGGTGTTGGCCGTGAACTGCCCCCCGCAGGCCCCGGCCCCGGGGCAGGCGACCCGTTCCAGCTCTCCCAGCTCCTCCTCCGTCATGCGCCCGGCCTCGACACTGCCGACGGCCTCGAAGACGTCGATGACGGTGACATCGCGGCCCCGGAAGCGCCCGGGCATGATCGAGCCGCCGTAGAGCAGGCAGCCGGGGAGGTCGAGCCGGGCCAGGGCCATGGCGGCGCCGGGGATGGTCTTGTCGCAGCCCACCAGCGCCACCAGCCCGTCCAGGAGGTGCCCCCGGCAGACCAGCTCGATGGAGTCGGCGATCGCCTCGCGGCTGATGAGGGAGGCCTTCATGCCCTGGGTGCCCATGGCCACGCCGTCGCTGATGGCGATGGTGCCGAACTCGAGGGGCGTGGCGCCGGCGGCCCGGATGCCCTCCTTGACATGGACGGCCAGGTCCCGGAGCCCGAGGTTGCAGGGCATGGTCTCGATCCAGCTGTTGGCGACCCCGATCAGGGGGCGGGAGAGGTCCTCCGGGGTGAGGCCGGTGCCCAGCAACATGGCCCGCGCCGCGGCGCGCTCAGTACCCTCCAGGAGTCTGCGGCTGGGCAAGTCGTCGCGCTGGCCTTCGGTCACCGGCTGGTCCTCCCCTCACATGGCGTTGGCCCGGGTGCTCCGAGGGTAGCAACTCGCCGGGGGCTGGGCTCGGCGGGCCACGGTGGCCG
>JASHRA010000221.1 GCA_030038765.1 Candidatus Dormiibacterota bacterium
TCGGCCAGGGCGAGCGCCTGCAGGGCCGCTTCGGCCCGGGCCAGCGCCAGCGCCGCGCCCCCCTCGATGAGCCGGCTCACGGCCGTGACCAGCTCCGTCAGCTCCACCTCTGCGGGGATGGCCAGCAGCATCAGGTCGGCGCGACGGGCCAGGTCGGCGGCGGTCAGTGAGAGCTCGCCTCCGGCCGGAACGTAGAGCGCCAGCGCCGCCGCCCCTCTCAGCGCGGCCCAGCGCAGGGCCAGGTCGAGGCGGTAGTCGTGGGTCGCGTCGGAGGCGGCCCGGGTCAGCACCGCCAGGCTGTCGGCGGGCACGCGCTGGAGGCTCCCCAGCGTCTCGACCAGGACCAGGGCGCGGAGCCGACGGCCCCGGCCGCTCGGCGTCAGCGGCAGCAGCCGGGGGATGGTGGGATCGGTGAGCAGTGCCCCGGCCGTGAGGCCGGCCCCGCCGGGCCCTGCCGTGGTGCCACCGGGGCGCCTCCTCGAGGCCGGTGACCGGCTTCCGCCTGCTTGGGCTGACTGCACAGTTTCCAAGGAATCATAGGGCGGACCACACATTACAGGTGGGCCCGACGCGGGCTAGTGTCTGCGCATGAAGCGGTGGCTCGACGCCGACTGCCTGCCCCAGCTGGCGCGTGGCTGCGCCATCCTCGGCACCGGCGGCGGGGGCGACTCCTCGGTGGGGCTGATGATGTCGCTCCAGGCCATCGCCGACTACGGCCCGGTGCCCCTGCTCGGCCTGGAGGAGCTCCCCGACGAGGCCCTGATCATGCCCTGCGGTGGCGTCGGGGCTCCCATCGTGGGCATCGAGAAGATCGAGAAGGGCGACGAGGGGGCGCGGCTGCGGGAGCGCCTGGAGGCGATCTGGGGCCGGCCGGTGGCGGCCCTCATGTCCTCCGAGATCGGCGGCACCAACGGCATGATGCCGATCGTCTGGGCCGCGCCCATGCACCTGCCGGTGGTCGACGCCGACTGCATCGGCCGCGCCTTCCCCGAGCTCCAGCACTCGACCCTGGAGCTGGCGGGCATCTCCCCCTCGCCGGGGGTGATGACCGACGAGCGGGGCAACCTGGTCGAGTTCCGCACCATCTCCGGGGTCTGGCTCGAGCGCGTCGGCCGGGCCGCCACCGTGGCCTTCGGTGGCGCCTCCTCGTCCAGCGAGTACACCCTCACCGCGGGCCAGGCGCGCGGCGCCGTGGTGGACAAGTCGATCTCCCTCGCGCTCCACATCGGCGGCCTCGTCTCGGGCGCCGCCGAGGACCCGGTGGCGGCCCTGGTGGACGGGCTCCCCGCGGCCCAGCTGGTTCGGGGCAAGGTGGTGGACGTCGAGCGGCGCCTGACCCAGGGCTTCGTCCGCGGCTCCGCCGTGGTCGAGGGGCTGGGGCCGGACCACGGGCGGGTGGTGCGGCTCGAGATCCAGAACGAGAACCTGGTCGCGCTCGACGGGGGCGAGGTCCTGGCCTCGGTTCCCGACCTCATCACCGTGCTGGACAGCGAGACCGCCAACGCCATCCCCACCGAGCGCCTCCGCTACGGCCAGCGCGTGACCGTCATCGGCTTCCCCTGCGCCCCGGTCTGGCGAACCCCCGCCGGGCTCGCGCTGGCCGGCCCGCGCAGCTTCGGCTACGACTTCGACTACCGACCCGTGGAGGAGCTGGCCCGTGCCCGGCTTTGACCTCCGGCTGGGCATCGACGTGGGCGGCACCAACACCGACGCCGTGGTGGTGGACCGGCAGGACCGGCTCCTGGCCAAGGCCAAGGTGCCGGGCACCGAGGACGTCACCGGCGGCATCGACCACGCCATCGGCGCCGTCCTCTCCGAGGCCGCGGTCGACCCGAGGCGCGTCACCCACGTGATGCTGGGCACGACCCAGGCCACCAACGCCATCCTGGAGCGGCGCAAGCTGAGCCGGGTGGCGGTGATCCGCATCGGCAGCCCCGCCACCCACGCGGTGCGACCCCTCTTCGGCTGGCCCGAGGACCTGCGCCGGGTGGTCTCGGTGGGCGAGGTCATCGTCGGCGGCGGGATCGAGTTCGACGGCCGCGACCTGGCGCCCTTCGACGCCGAGGCCACGGCCCGCTTCCTCGGCACCGTGGGGGCCAGGGCCGACGGCATCGCCATCAGCTGCGTCTTCTCCCCCGTCTCCGCCCGGCACGAGCTGCTGGCCCAGGAGGTGGTGCGCCGCGAGCTGGGCCCGGTCCAGGTCTCGCTCAGCCACCAGGTGGGCGCGCTGGGGCTGCTGGAGCGGGAGAACGCCACCGTCCTCAACGCCGCCCTGGCCGGCGTCGCCCGGGAGGTCATCGCCGGCCTCCACCACTCCCTCGAGGCCCACCAGCTGGACCCGGTCACGTTCTTCGCCCAGAACGACGGGACGCTGATGGCGCTCGACTACGCCACCCAGTACCCGGTCCTGACCATCGGCAGCGGGCCGGCCAACAGCATCCGCGGCGCCGGCCACCTGAGCCGGGCCAGCGACGCCGTCGTGCTCGACGTGGGGGGCACCTCCAGCGACGTGGGGGCGCTGGTCGGCGGCTTCCCCCGGGAGTCGTCGCAGGGGGTGGAGCTGGGCGGGGTCAGGACCAACTTCCGGATGCCCGACCTGATCACGGTGGCGGTGGGCGGCGGGACCATCATCCACGGCGGGAACGGCGACCTCACGGTCGGGCCCGACAGCGTCGGCTACCGGCTCCCCGACGAGGCCCTGGTCTTCGGCGGCCGCACCCCCACCCTCACCGACGCGGCCGTCGCCACGGGCCGGGCGGAGCTGGGAGCGCGCCGGCCCGGGGCCGGCTTCCGGGCCAGCGCCGAGGCCGCCCTGGAGCGCTCCGACCGGATCCTGGCCGAGGCCATCGACCGGGTCAAGACCTCCCGGGCCGACTGCCCCCTGATCGCGGTCGGGGGCGGCAGCGTCCTGCTGGCGGAGCGGATCCCGGGAGTCAGCGAGATCCACCGTCCCCAGCACTACGACGTGGCCAACGCCATCGGGGCCACCATCGCCTCCGTCGGGGGCCAGGTGGACCGGATCGCCCAACTCGGCCCGGGGGGCCGGGAGGCGGCCCTGGAGGAGGCCTCCGAGGAGGCCCGGCAGCAGGCGGTGCTGGCCGGCGCCGACCCGGCGGGGGTCGAGGTGGTGGAGATCGAGGACATCCCGCTCGCCTACCTCACCACCCCGGCGGTGCGGCTGCGCGTCAAGGCGGTGGGCCCACTGGGGGCCATGTGAAGTGATCGCGAGCGGAGAGCGGTGCGCGGGCCCCGGGGAGACCGGGCGGCGGACTGGAGCTGCGGCCCCAGGCGGCTAAGGAGGGAAGTGGCATGCCAAGGCAGGGACTCTGGCCCGGACGAAGGGGGGCGGCGGTCGGCGGCCTGCTGGCCGTGGCGGCCCTGGCCCTGGTGGGGGGCGGCGGGGCCGCGCCGGCCCTGGCGGCCGGATCGGGCGCATCGACGACGGCCACCTTCGCGCTCCAGCCCGGCAACACCCCGACCTACGTCTTCCCCCTGGTGAGCGCCCAGTTCTTCACCCTGGTCAACGAGGACCAGTTCGAGTGGATCATCTACCGGCCGCTCTACTGGTTCGGCAAGGACGGGACCACCGCCTACAGCGCCAGCCAGAGCCTGGCCGACTATCCCAAGTTCAGCGTCGACGCGGCCGGGGACACCGTCGCCAGCGTCACCATGAAGCACTGGCTCTGGTCCGACGGCCAGCCGGTCACGTCCCGCGACGTCGAGTTCTGGCTCAACCTGCTGGAGGCGAACAAGGACGACTGGGGCGTCTACGTCCCCGGGGCCTGGCCCGACATCATCCAGTCGGTGACGTACCCCAGCTCCAGCACCTTCGTCATCACCTTCAAGGCAAAGTACAACGTCGACTGGCTCTTCGAGAACGAGATGAGCCAGATCTTCCCCATCCCGCAGCACGTCTGGGACAAGACCTCCTCGTCGGGACCGGTCGGCAACTACGACGAGACCCCGAGCGGCGCGGTCGCGGTCTACAACTTCCTCAACCAGCAGTCGCACGACGTCGCCACCTACAGCAGCAACCCGCTGTGGAAGGTGGTGGACGGGCCCTGGATGCTGAAGGCCTACTCGCCCGAGAACGGATACACCGAGCTCCAGCGCAACCCGCGCTACCCGGGACCGACCACGGGTGCGCTCAAGACCTTCCAGGAGGAGCCCTTCAGCAGCGGCGCCGCGGAGTTCGACGCCCTGCGCGAGGGCAGCCTCGACGTCGGCTACCTCCCGCCGTCCGACGTGTCCCAGGTCGCCTACCTCAAGGCCCACGGCTACAAGGTGGCGCCCTGGTGGGAGTGGAACTTCAACTACATCAGCATCAACTACAACAATCCCCAGGTCGGCCCCATCTTCAAGCAGCTCTACTTCCGCCAGGCGCTGCAGAGCCTGATCGACCAGCCCAGCTACGTGAAGGACATCTACAAGGGGTACGCCAAGCCGACCTACGGCCCGGTGCCGACCACCGTCAGCAGTGACTTCGTCTCCTCCAGCGCCAACAAGAACCCCTACCCCTTCAGCGTCAGCCACGCGCGGGCGCTGCTCCGCCAGCACGGGTGGAAGGTCCGCCCCGACGGGACCAGCAGCTGCCAGGACCCGGGCACGGGTTCGGGGCAGTGCGGCGCCGGCATCGCGCGCGGCCAGCAGCTGGCCTTCCGCCTCCTCTACACGACGGGCTCGGTGGCCACCTCCGACGAGATGGCCGCCATCCGCTCCAGCGCGGAGCAGGCGGGCATCGACCTGACCGTGGTCCAGCAGCCCTACAGCACGGTCACCACCACCATCTACGGCTGCGACGCCAGCACCGGACAGGGCTGCAGCTGGGAGATGGGCGCCGACCAGGGCTGGGAGTACTACGCCTACCCCAGCGGGGACCAGCTCTTCAAGACCGGAGGGTCGGGCAACAGCGGCGGCTACAGCAACGCCGAGGCGGACCGGCTCATCGACGCCACCCTGACCGAGTCCGGCCTCGGCCCCATGTTCACCTACGAGAACTACCTGGCCAAGCAGATCCCGGTGATCTACCTGCCCACGCCCGCCTACCAGATCACCGTCTACAAGGCGGGCCTCAAGGGCGTCGTGCCCCAGGACCCCTCGCTCAACGTCTACCCGGAGACCTGGAGCTACGGCGGATGAGAGGGCGCCGAGGCCCGCGATGAGCCGGTGCGGCCCGGCGCCGGCCGGGCCGCCTTGCTCCGGCGCGCTGGCCCGCGACGGCGTCCGAGGCGCCGGCCCGGACCCGCCCGCGTCAGCTGGCGGGAAGGGCCGGCTGCTGCTCCTGGCGGAGGGCGCGGGAGCTGAGCCCCCAGAGCGAGCCGGCGGCGGTGAGTGCGGCACCGGCGAGGAACAGGCCCGAGACGCCGATGGCCCGCGCCAGGGCTCCGGATATGGCGTAGGCGGCGGGGGTGAAGCTGAGGCTGGCGAACAGGAGCACGCTGACCACCCGTCCCAGCAGCTGGGGCGGGGTCTTGACCTGGATCAGGGTCTGGACGGCGATGTTGACGACGGCCACGATGACGCCCATCACGGCGCAGAGGAGGACGGCCAGGGCCAGCAGCGGCGCCAGTCCCAGGAGCGCGATGACGACCGCCCCGAGCAGGAGCAGGAGCAGCATGGTGAGCCCCAGGCGGGGCAGTCGGAGCCCGGCCCCCATGGCCAGCCCTCCGACCAGGACGCCGGCCCCGAGGCCGCCGAAGAGCAGCCCGTAGCCTCCCGCTCCCCAGCCGTGGGCGCGGGCCAGTAGCGGCAGGCCGACGTTGAGGGGGCCCCCAGCAGCCATGTTGATCACCGCCACCACGGGCAGGCAGGCGCGCAGGAAGGGATCGGCCAGGGCCGCCCTCAGACCCTCGGCCAGCTGGGAGCGGAAGGAGCCCCGGCCGCCCTCCGCGGCCGCCGCGGCCGCCGCTCGGGCGGCGCGGCGGATGGCCAGCAGCGCCACGAAGGCGACGAGGAAGCTTGCCCCGTCGATGGCGAAGGCGAGCCCGGGCCCGGCCGTGGCCACGACCACCCCGCCCAGGGGTGGCCCGAGGATGGTCGACCCCTCCACCGCCACCTGCCAGACGCCGTTGGCCGAGGAGAGCTGCTCGGTCGTGACGAGGGAGGGGATGAGGGTCGTGGTGGCCGGATAGAAGAGGGCGTCGAAGACGCCGAAGGCGGCGGCGATGACGAAGAGGAAGGCGATCGAGTCGTGGCCGAGCAGGACCAGCAGCGCCAGGCCGGTCACCAACAGCGCCCGGGTGAGGTCGCTGCCGAGGATCACCCGGCGCGCACCCCAGCGGTCCACGAGAACGCCGCCGGCCAGGATCAGCAGCGCGCGGGGCAGGGCGCTGGTGGTGAGGAGCAGCCCCAGGTAGACCGAGGAGTGGGTCAGCACCAGCGCGGTCCAGGCCAGCGCCACCAGGTAGATGCCGTCCCCCACCGCCGAGACGCCCTGACCGCCGGTGAAGGTGAGGAATCGGCGCTCCCGGAGGATCGCGGGCAGACGCCTGGGCCGGCTCAGGTCGCTCAGCGTCTCTCCTCAGGCGCGGGGGCTGGACGGCAGGGTCGGGGGCGTGGAGGGCCCGGTTCAATCTACCGTAGCGTGCGCTCGTGGGGGATCAGACTGGCGCGGCTCCTCTTCGTGACGCGCCAGGGACTGAGCCCGCGGGACTAGAGCTCTCACGGCAGCGCCGCCTCGTCGGTCCTCAGGGCTGCGGCCGCTGCCCAGCGTGTCGCTCCTAGGCAGGGCCGGCACCGCCGTCGCTCGGACGCAGACAAGGGTGGCCGCGGTCGGGCAGCCGACCCGTCGTCGGGCCGTGGCGGGCGTCGGCCGCCCTCGGCGCCTCAGCGGCGACCGAGCCGCGTCCGGCCGTCGAGGAGTTCCCGCGCGAGGTCAAGGTGGCCCGCGTGCCGCGCCGTCTCCTCGATCATGTGAAGGACGACCCAGCGGACGTTGGGCGGTTCGGATTCGCCCAGCCCGTGGCGACCCAGTGGTGAGGCCGAGAGGGGGGTGCTGTCCAGCACCGCCTCGGACGCGGCGCACTGCTCACGGTAGAAGGCGAGCACCTCCGCCGAGGACGCGTCGGTCGTGAACACCACGGTCAGGGGGTCGTAGGGGGGCTGATCCTCGTCGAGATCGCCTGGCAGCTCCGGCTGCCGGCCGGCCACGACGCCCTGGAACCAGTGCCACTCGGCGCCGCCGAGGTGCTCCAGCAGCCCGGCCGGAGTCCAGCCGCTGGGGACCACCGAGCGGTGCCAGGCCGCCTCGTCGAGCCCTTCGACGATAGCGACGACCACCTCGCGCTGGCCGCGGAGAAACTCCCGCAGCAGGGCGTCGTCGGCGTCGCTCACCTCGTCCCCGGCCACGCTGAGGATTCTCCCACTCAAGGTCAGAAATGGCGGCCCCACTCTCTCCGGTTGCTCCCCGTTTCGAGCAGGCGGGCGGGGCCGCGCGGGGCCTTGACGGCGGCCCCCCTCCTGCCTCAGCCCGGGGCGGCGCCCTCTCCGAGAGCCCTATCGATCGCCTGGATCACCACAGGCAGGTCTTCCTCGACAATCGATGCCAGGATCTCGACGTCGAGGTCGGCATACTCGTGAACCAGCCGGTCGCGCATCCCCGCAATCACGTCCCAAGGTATCTCGGGGTAGTCGGCGCGCTGCGCCCGCGGCAGCCGGTACTTGGCAAGCTCGGCCAGCTGCTCCACTCTTTTGGCGATGGCATCGAGCACCAGATCGTCCCGCCGCCAATCCGGATGGTCCGCCGCGTAGTTCATCGCCCTCTCGGCGCACTCGCGCATGAAGCGCAGAGTGCTCATTGCCCGATCGGTCACAGCAGCGCCACCGACTCGTCAGCCACGCGGTCGCGAAGCTCCGGCCTCAGCGCCTCCTCTCGGACCAGGTCGACATCGCGGTCAAAGAGGCGCTCCAAGTCCGACTCAAGGGCGGCCATCAGGCTCACCGTCGGCCGCGTCCCGGGCCTGAGGCCTACCACCACGTCGACATCGCTGCCGGGTCGGAAGTCGGTACGGACGGCGGACCCGATCAGCCGCAAGGACGCGACACCGTGTTGGAGCGCCAGCGCTCGGAGAGCGCGCCGCGATGGGAGCGCGAGCGCCGCGTTGGGCATGCCCAGCGGTTCCCCGGGCTGGCTGCCGTGTGCCGAGCGATCGGGGAAGCTGCGGTCCAGGGAGCCGTGCAGGACGCTCCCCGCCACCATGCGGTCGCGGAGCTCGGGATGCGCCAGGAGCTCGCGCCGGACGTCGTCGTGCTCCATGTACTCGATCCGTGTCCCCGACTGAGCGCCGATGCCATCGATGATCCGGCTCACCCGCGCCTGCTCCGCGACCCGCGAGGAGGGAGCGAAGACGACCACCAGGTGTGGCGCACGCCCCAGGAACTCCACCACCCGGCTAGCCCGCGCCGCGACCGCCAGGATCGTCGCCGCTGGCAACTGGGCGCGGGCAAGGTCGAGGACAGACCGCGCAGTGGGAGTGCTGGCCAGCCGATAGTGGGGGCGAGGCTTGCCCTCGACTCGCATGGCGATCCCGTCGTCGACCAGGACCTCCAGAGCACGCTGGGCGGAACTCGCGCGGGCCCCAATGGCGCGGGCCGTTTCGGTCAAGCTCAGATCGCCGGCGGCTGCAAGAGCAACCAGGGCAAGCAGCGCCAGACGAGATCCCAGTAGTCGCACGCCAACAAGATACGCTCTCAGCGTAAAGCGTCGATCGGGGCGCGGGGCGGGCAACGACGCCCTCTTGATCTTGCCCAGCTCCTTGCTTCTGGTCCCTCAGACGCGTCCCGCGCGGGTTCTAGGCGTGAGCGGGTCCGGCTCAGCGTGTCCCGCTCCACCTCTGCCTTCATCCCACGTGCCTGACTCTCGATGTGGTCAACGTGCGGGTACACGGCGCAGGCGCGGTACCGGCAGCGGCACTCCTCGCCGCGAACGGGGCCAGTCTGGGGTCAGCAGTCCGCTCTCAGGTTGTCGGGATCGTTGGCGCCTTCGTCCTGACCCTGGTCGTCGAGCCGGTCGGGGGAGGCCGATCTAAGGCTGTTCGTCTCTATCTTCGGTACCGGGCTGCGACGGCCCCAGCTGGGGCTGTGTTTGGCGTTGAGCCCCGTGGGTTCCTGCAGCGGTCCAACATGGAGAAGCGGACGTTGCTGCCGGTCCGCTTGCCTTGGCCGTGGCTACAGCTGAGACAGCGGGGATAGCCCGGTTCGACGCTAGTCGCGCAGGCGACTTCCGGCTGGGCCTGGTGCCGTGCCACGGTCCTCCCGCGAGGGCCTCACTGAAGGAGTCGATCAGGGAAGGCACGCCCTGAGCCTGGCAAGGGTGCCACCTTTCCCCATTGCCTTTCTTTGGGAACAACTCGTGAAGTGATCCACG
>JASHRA010000222.1 GCA_030038765.1 Candidatus Dormiibacterota bacterium
CACGGCGGCGCTGGCGGGCGGTGACGTGGACGTCAGTCCCGGCGCCGACCGTGAGCTGGCCGCGCAGCGGCTGGCCGCGCTCGCGGGCATCGGCCCCTGGACGGTCGCGTACATCCGGATGCGCGCGCTCTCCGACCCAGACGCGTTCCCGGCCGGAGACCTCGGCGTGCAGCGCGCAATGCGCCGGGCCGGGCTGCCGGGCGGCACCCGGGCCGCCCAGGAGCTGGCGGAACGTTGGCGGCCGTTCCGCGCCTACGCCGTGCACTACATGTGGTCGGGCGCGACGGGCGCCGCCCCCACGCTGGTGGCTAGTGACGAGCTCCCGAGTTGGGACGAAGGCGGGCCAGCTGTGTCAGAGGAGGCGATAGTGGCATGAGAGGCAACAGCGCCGGAGCCGCGGACGCGGTCCGCCTCTGGCCCGTTGAGACACCGGTCGGGACGCTGCGCCTAGCCGGCGACGACCGCTGGCTGCAGGTGCTCCAGCTGCCGTCCGAGCGCGCTCGCTCCCGGGACCGGGGGCGGCTCTGGACCGACGAGCGCATGCCGCGCTCGGTGGAGCTGGCGGAGGCCCAGCTGGAGGCCTACTTCGCGGGCGAGCTGCGGCGCTTCGAGCTGCCGCTGGCGCCGGCCGGGACGGCCTGGCAGCGCGGCGTCTGGCAGGCGCTCTCGGAGATACCGTTCGGGGAGACGGCCAGCTACGCGGAGATAGCGCGCCGCGTCGGCAGCCCGGGCGCGGCCCGGGCCGTGGGCCTGGCCAACGCGCGCAACCCGATCGCGCTCATCATCCCCTGCCACCGTGTCATCGGTGCGTCCGGCGGCCTCACCGGATACGGCGGCGGGCTGGCGCTCAAGGCGGCGCTGCTGGAGCACGAGCGCGAGATCCTGGCGCGCGGCGCCTCCTCACTCTCCCGGGCCCTGGCGCGCGGCGCGGTGGTGCCGCTGCCGGCGCAGCTGCGCCTGCCCACGATGCGCGTCTGAGCCGGGCCCCCGGGAGCCCTGGCCGCTATCCTGCCGCCATGACTGATCTCAAGGTGACGGACGACGCGCTCGAGTTCACGGTGGAGGGCATGGACAAGCTCTGGGCCCTCCACAGCCACCTCTCCATCCCGCTCCGGGACGTGGCCGGGGTCCGCTCCGAGCCGGAGCTCGGCCCCGGCCTTGCCCAGGGACTGAAGTTGGCCGGGTCGCTGATCCCGGGAGTGCTCCAGGCGGGCACGTTCCTGGGCCACCAGGGCATGGTCTTCTGGGACGTCCACCGGCCCGGCCACGCCATCGTCGTCGACCTCCAGCACGAGCACTACAAGCAGCTGGTCGTCGACGTCCCCGACCCGGAGCAGGCGGTGGCCGAGATCCAGGCGGCGCTGCGGGCGCGGGGGACGTCCCCCAGCTGATCCCCGGGGAGGGCGGACGCTTCCGGCATGCTCGCTTCCTGTCATCCTATCCTCTGAGACGACAGGAGGAGAAGGCGTGGCAGCGATAAAGAAGACGGTCGTGCTCGACGAGCGCATCGAGCGATTCGTGCGCCAGACCCAGGCGCTGCTGCTCCAGGCGGAGCCGCCGGTGGAGGCGACCTACTCCGCCGCGCTCAACTTCATGCTCCTGGCCGTGATCGGGGAGGCGTCCCGGCCCAGCGGCCTGTCGGCGGAGACGCGGGCCATGATCTGGGACTTCGCCTACGACTCCGACACGATCGGGGAGCTGAACCTTCGCGAGCGCCTGGACGCCGTGCGCACAGCCCTGCTGCGCGGCGAGCTGGGGGGCGGAGGACGCCCGCCCCGGCGCTCTCGCGAGCGCTGAGCCGGGCGCGGGGAGCCCCGCTGGGCCGGGGTTAGAATCCCTCCGTGTCCGAGCCGCAGCGGGCGGCGAGACGAATTCCCCACCGCCTGTGGCGCTGGCCGCGGCGCTGGCCGCAGGCGCTCCGTGGCTGCTGCAGCTGCTGCTCCGGGTGCCTCGCCGCGTTCCTGGTCCTGTCCCTGGCGTTGCTCGTCTTCGTGCTCATCCCCAACTCCTACCCGGCCTATCCGGCGAGCGCGCGCAGCGCCCCCACGCCGGCCGCCCAGCCGGGGCTGCCCTGGCTGCACAGCAACGGCCACGAGATCCTGGACAGCGCCGGCCGTGTGGTCCTGCTGCGGGGCATGAACGTGACCGGCCTGCTGGAGGCCAAGGACATGAAGCCGGGACCGGTGCCGACCGCCCAGGACTTCGCGGAGATGGCGGCGGACGGCTTCGACGTGATGCGGCTGCCCATCAACTGGTCCCGGATCGAGCCCCGCCCCGGCCAGCTCTCGGCCAGCTACCTGGACCAGATCAAGCGCGTGGTCGCGCTGGCCGCCGCCCACGGCATCTACACCGTCCTCGACATGCACAACATCGACTGGAGCATCTACTACGCCGGTGACGGCGCGCCCAGCTGGGCCACGGCCGGGGGGCTGCCCCGCAGCTTCCCCCTGGGCTCGCCCTGGAACCGCCACCTGGCGCCGGGGGTGCTGGCCAGCTACGGCATCTTCTGGGCCAACCTGGGCGGCTGGCAGGCGGACGTGACCGAGGTCTGGAGCTACGTCGCGCGCGCCTTCCGGGACGACTCCGCGGTGGTCGGCTTCGACCTCTGGAATGAGCCCCATCCCTTCCCGGCCCCGCCCGGCGTCTTCGAGAAGAAGTACCTGCTCCCCTTCGAGGCCCAGGTGATCACCCACCTGGCCAGCGTCGCGCCCCACCAGATGTGGATCACGGAGCAGACGCTCGACTTCGGGCTGCCCACCTACGTCGGCCAGCTCCCCTATCCTAACCAGGTCTACTCCAGCCACGTCTTCGCCACGCTCCTGGAGCCGCCCTGGCAGAAGCCCACGCCGGAGTACGCGATCCCGCTCCAGCTACTGGAGGACCAGGCCCGCGAGGCGGGGGCGGCGCCCTGGGTGGGGGAGATCGGGGCCGGGCCGGGAGCTTCCAACCAGGCTTGGGTGGCCCGGGAGATGAACGAGCTGGACCGCTTCAAGCTGGGCTGGGCCTACTGGGACTGGGACGAGGGCGGGAGCTGGGCCTTCAAGCGCATGACCGGGCGGCTCCGGGTGGTGGCGCGCGCCTACCCCCGGGCCACGCCCGGCCGCCTCGACACGCTGAGCTACGACTACCACGACGGGCGCCTGGTGGTGGACTTCACCGGTGACGCCGCCCAGCACCCGCTGCAGATCGAGGTCCCGAGCTTCTACACGCGCTTCACCATCTCCGGGTCCGATCCCGCCTCGGCGATCTCGGCCCACCTCGACCCAGCCGACCACCTGCTGACGGTGCGCGTCGCCGGCGGCGCCGGCTACCACCACCTCGTCGTCCAGCTGGCCGGCTGACCGGGGCGCCGGCTTGCTCCTCTCCGAGCTGGTCTCGTGCTCGGCCGAGGTGGCCGCCACCAGCTCCCGGAGGGCCAAGGTCGCGTCCCTGGCCGAGCTCCTGCGCCGGGTCCCTCCGGCCGAGTCGGAGGTGGCGGTCAGCTACCTCGCCGGTGAGCCCCGGCAGCGCCGGCTGGGGTTGGGCTGGGCCACCGTGGGCGAGCTCCCGGAAGCGTCGCCGGCGCCCTCGCTCAGCCTCACCGACGTGGACGCCGCCCTGGGACGGGTGGAGCGGGTGGCGGGAGCTGGGGCCCTGGGCCAGCGCCGGGAGCTGACGCGAGAGCTGCTGGCGCGTGCCACCCGGGCGGAGCAGCGCTTCCTCCTCTCGCTGATCGCCGGCGAGCTCCGCCAGGGGGCGCTGCGCGCCGTCGTCGGCGACGCCGTCAGCGCGGCCG
>JASHRA010000223.1 GCA_030038765.1 Candidatus Dormiibacterota bacterium
GTGCCGTCCTCCAGGTAGCCGACCCCCTGGTCCGCCTCACGGCCCTCCTTGACCACGTCCACGTCCAGGCGCTCACCCGGCACCAGGGCCGGCCGCAGGGCGGTGGCGAGCTGGTTGAGGTTGAGCACGGTGAGGCCCTCGATCTGGGCCACGCGGTCGAGGTTGAAGTCGACGGTGAGGATGGCCGCCCCCTGCTCCCGGGCCAGGCGCACCAGTCGGGCGTCGACCTCGGGCAGGGAGGGGTAGTCGATGAGGGGGAAGCGCAGCTCCAGCCCGGGGAGGGCCCGCAGCTCCTCCAGCATGGCCAGGCCGCGCCGCCCGCGGGCCCTGCGGATGGGGTCGGCGGAGTCGGCGACGGACTGGAGCTCGCTGAGCACGAACTGCGGGATCAGCAGCTCGTAGAGGCAGAAGCCGGCCCGGGCCAGGTCCAGCAGGCGCCCGTCGATGACGACGCTGGTGTCCACCACCACCCGGGAGAGGGGCGGGCCCACCGAGCCCATGGGGATCCCGATCCGGGCCAGGTCCCGGCGCCGGCGCCGCCCCAGGGAGTAGCCCAGGGGCACCAGCATCACCGCCAGGCCCACCGCCACCAGCAGACCCACCACCGGCAGCCCGGAGAGGATCAGCGCCACCAGGGCGGCGATCGCCAGCCCCACCAGCACCCCGGTCATCGAGCCCACCAGCTCGGAGAGGGGGACGGTGGCCAGCTCGCGCTCCGCCCAGGCGTAGGGCCGCAGGCTCAGCGCCGGCCCCAGCACGTAGCCCACGGCGCAGCCCAGCCCGAGGCCCACCACCAGGGTGATGGTGGCCCCCTGCCAGGTGGCCAGCGGGCCGGCGATGTTCTCCAGCAGGACGGCGCCGTAGAGCACCCCGAGGACGGCCCCCAGGGACATGCCCACCAGCTTGGCGATGCGCGAGGCGCGCCGCCCCACCGGGGTCGCCGTGTCGGTCAGACTGGGCTCAGCCTCGGTCCCGCTGGTCTCCTCGATCGGCGGATCAGGACTTGCCGCCACCGTCGCCGCCAGTGGGCCCGGCGGCTCCGGCTCCGGCCGGCTCGGCCGCGGGCGGCTGCTGCTCGGTGGCTTCTCCGGCCGGAGGCGGTCCCGGCACCACGTGGGTGCGGATGTTGCCGTCCTCGACATCGATGGTGACCAGGTCGCCGGGCGAGTACTCGACCCGGAGCAGCTCCTCGCTGAGCGGGTCCTCGACGTCGGTCTGGATGACCCGGCGCAGGGGCCGGGCCCCGAACTGCTTGTCGAAGCCGCGCTCCGCCAGCAGGTCCTTGGCCTGGTCGGTGACCAGCAGGCTGAGCCCCTGGCGGAGCAGGTGCTCCCGCACCCGGACCAGCATGAGGTCGACGATCTGGCGCGTCTCCGCCGTCCGCAGGCGGTGGAAGACGACCACCGCGTCGACCCGGTTGAGGAACTCGGGGCGGAAGGAGCGCTTCAGCTCGTCGGTGATGCGCTCGCGCATCTTGGTGTGCTCCTGGTCCTCGCCGCTGCGGGCCGGCACGTCGGTCTGGAAGCCCATCGAGATGTTGGAGCCCATGCCCTGGATGCCGAGGTTGCTGGTCATGATGACGATGGTGTTGGCGAAGCTGACCGCCTTGCCCTTGGCGTCGGTGAGGCGCCCGTCCTCGAGGATCTGCAGCAGCATGTTGAAGAAGTCGGGGTGGGCCTTCTCGATCTCGTCGAAGAGGACCACGCTGTAGGGACGGCGGCGCACCGCCTCGGTCAGCTGGCCGCCCTCGTCGTAGCCGACGTAGCCCGGCGGCGAGCCCACCAGGCGGGCGGTGCTGTGCCGCTCCGCGAACTCCGACATGTCGAGCCTTATGAGCGCGTCCTCGTTCTCGAAGAGGAAGGCGGCGAGGCTCCGGGCCAGCTCCGTCTTGCCCACCCCGGTGGGGCCGAGGAAGATGAAGGAGCCGATCGGCCGGCGCGGGTCCTTGAGCCCGGCGCGGGCCCGGCGGACGGCCTGGCAGACGATCTTGACCGCCTCGTCCTGGCCGATGAGGCGCTTGTGGATCTCGCTCTCCATCGCCAGCAGGCGCTTGGTCTCGGCCTCCACCAGGCGGCTGACCGGCACCCCGGTCCAGGAGGAGACGATGTCGGCGATGTTCTGGTCGCCCACCTCGGGCACGGTCCGCCCCAGCTCGTCCCGCCAGGCCGCCTCGTCCACCGAGTACTCGGCCTTCAGCAGCTTGATCTCCTCGTCCAGCTTGTTGCCAGCCTCGTAGTCCTGGCGCCCCACCGCCTCGTCCTTGCGCGCCTGGAGCGAGCGGATGTGGCGCTGCTTGGCGCGCAGCTCGGGGGGCGTGGTGGTCAGCTTCATGCGCACGCGGGCGGAGGCCTCGTCGATGAGGTCGATCGCCTTGTCCGGCCAGGAGCGGTCGCTGACGTAGCGCCCGGAGAGCTCGGCCGCGGCCTGGAGGGCGGCGTCGGTGATGGTCACCCGGTGGTGCTTCTCGTAGAGGCCGCGGACGCCGGAGAGGATCTCCACCGTCTCCTCCAGCTTGGGCTCCTCCACGAAGACGGGCTGGAAGCGGCGCTCCATGGCCGAGTCCTTCTCGATGTACTTGCGGTACTCGCCGAGCGTGGTGGCCCCGATGCACTGGATCTCGCCCCGGGCCAGGGCCGGCTTGAGGATGTTGGCGGCGTCGATGGCGCCCTCGGCCGCGCCCGCGCCGACCAGGGTGTGGAGCTCGTCGATGAAGAGCACCACCTCCTTGGAGGAGCGGATCTCGTCGAGGATCTTCTTGAGCCGCTCCTCGAACTCGCCACGGTACTTGGTCCCCGCCACCAGGGCGCCCATGTCCAGGGTCAGGACGCGCTTGTTGGCGAGCGACTCCGGGACCTCCTGGTGGACGATGGCCTGGGCCAGGCCCTCGGCGATGGCGGTCTTGCCCACTCCGGGCTCGCCGATCAGGGCGGGGTTGTTCTTGGTCCGGCGGGAGAGGATCTGGACCACGCGCTCGATCTCCACCTCGCGCCCGATCACGGGGTCGAGCTGGTCCTTGGTGGCCAGCTCGGTGAGGTCGCGGCAGAACTGGTCCAGGAGCGGGGTCTTGCTGGAGCGCTTGCGCTCCGGCTGGGGCTCGTCCTCAAGCCCCTGCTCCTTGAGCAGCCCGTCCAGCTCGTGGCGCACCTTGTCCAGGTTGGCCCCCAGGTCCTCCAGCACGTGGGCGGCGATGCCCTCGCCCTCGATCAGCAGCCCCAGCAGCAGGTGCTCGGTGCCGACGTAGGTGTTGTTCATCCGCTTCGCCTCTTCGAAGGCGATCTCGATCACCTTCTTCACCCGCGAGGTGGGGATGATCTGCTGGACGATGATCCGCTCGTTGCGCCCCAGCACCGAGTCGATGGTGTCGCGCACCTTGTCGATCTCTACCCCCAGGTTGGCCAGGACCTTGGCAGCCAGCCCGTCGCCCTCCCGCAGCAGGCCCAGCAGCAGGTGCTCGGTGCCGATGTAGGAGTGGTGGGACTTCTCGGCCTCGTCCTGGGCCAGGGTCAGGACCTTCTTGGCCTTCTCTGTGAAGCGCTCAAAGGGGTACACGGATCATCTCCTCGGGCCCGGGTGGGGCTGCGGCGAGCTGGGGGGCCCGGCGGGCCGCGGGTGGGACGGGTCTGGGCAAGGCTCCGATCACGGGAGCATTATGCCCAATCTGGCCGGGACGACCCCTCGGCCAACCGGGGCTCCGTCGGAGGGCGCCGGCGGCGCCTCAGTCGATCTCGGCGCCCGGCTCTCCCTCCAGGCGCTCCAGCTCGGCCAGCACCGCGTCCGGCTCCACGCCCAGCCCCCGCAGCGCCCGGGCCGCGCCGCCCTCGGGGTCGGCCAGGAGGGCCCGCAGCAGAGCGCCCGTGCCGCGGTGCTCCCGGGCCGAGGTCCGGGGCACGGACAGCGCACTCAGCAGCTCGTCCGATGGCTGTATGGGCCCGGGCTCCGCGGCCGCGGCTGCGCCCCGCTGGGCCCGGAGTGGTCCCGGCCTGACCCCCTTGGCGCTGAGCGCTCTGGCGGCCAGGCCCTCGCCCTGGCGGAGCAATCCCGACAGGAGGTGCTCTGGTCCCACCGCGACGGCCCCGGCACGGCCCGCCTCCTCCTCCGCCAGCGCCAGCGCGGAGCGGGAGCCCCAGCTGAGCGCTCCCCGGTTCACGAAGCGCGACTGGACCAGGGGCGCCGCTCCCCGCCGGGCGCTCGGGAGACCCTCGGGGCGGACGCCGCCTGCCTCGAGCAGGGCCGCGTCGCCGCCGAGGCGGACGAGCTCGCGCCGGACCCGCACCAGATCGGCGCCCAGGCGTTCCAGCACGTGGGCGGCGATGCCCTCAGCCTCGATCAGCAGGCCCAGCAGCAGGTGCTCGGTGCCGACCTCGGTCTGGTTGCTCCGCTCCGCCTCCTCGAAGGCGAGCTCGATCACCTGCTTGACCCGGGAGGTGGGGATGATCTGCTGCACGATGATCCCCTCGCTGCGCCCCAGCAGCTCGTCGATGGTCTGGCGCACCACGTCGATCTCGACTCCCAGGTTGGCCAGGGCCTTGGCCGCCAGCCCCTCCTGCTCCCGCAGCAGGCCCAGCAGCAGGTGCTCGGTCCCGATGTAGGAGTGGTGGGAGCTCTCGGCCTCCTGCTGGGCCAGGGCCAGGACCTTCTTGGCCCTCGCGGTGAAGCGCTCGAAGGGGTACACGGGCCGTCTCCTCGCTCCCGGGTGGGAGCCGCGCCAGAACCATAGTGCCCGACGCGGGGCCGGAGCGGCTCAGGCTTCGGTCCGGCCCTCGGCATCGCCTTCCGGGCCGGCATCGGTCGCGGCCTGCGCCTCGGGCTCAGGCTCCG
>JASHRA010000224.1 GCA_030038765.1 Candidatus Dormiibacterota bacterium
GCCCGAGGTGGCCGCGGAGCACCCCCGGCTGGCCGAGTACGGCGGCCGCCAGCTGGTGGTCGGGATCCGGCCCGAGCACCTGGTCGCCGCCCCCGCCCAGGACGGTACCGTGCTCCGGGCCAACGCCGAGCTCCTGGAGGCGCTGGGGCCGGAGGTCCTGGTGCACTTCAGCCTGGACGCGCCCATGGTGGCGGCCCCTGGCCAGGGCCCGGGGGCAGCCCGCCAGGCCTGGGGGGTGGCGCGGACCGAGGCCGGGACCCCGATCGCGGTCGGTGCCGGCGTTGCCTTCAGGGTCCTGCCCGGCCAGCTCCACTTCTTCGACCCGGAGAGCGGCCTCTCCCTCTGAGCTGCGCCCGGAGGCTTCCCCTCCGTGGTGCATGCACCCAAGCCGACGATGACCTGGTGCTCCTCCGGCCGGGACCGTGATCTCCGAACTGCCCGCCCCGCAGAGCACGCGCACGGCGGCCGAGGCGCGGGCGGACGGCTCTTCGCCGGCTACGCGGGCACCTTGTACCGGGCCGGCCAGTACGAGCCGTGAGTCTCGCGGAGCGCCTCCTCCGAGTCGGCCTCCAGGGTGACGATCTCCCAGTCCCTTCCAGCCGCCATGGCCGCGAGCTCGGCGTCCAGACGGGCCGCCTCCGCCTGCCCAAAATCCGGGAAGGGCCGCAGCTCCACGATCCGCTCGGCCCGTCGGTCGTACTTCATGAGAAAAACCTTAATAGCTTCACGACGATACGCTCCAAGGCGTCAGCCAGCGCCGCGCGGTCCGCCAGCAGGGCCCGCGTCAGGGAAGTCGACTCGAACTCGCGGAGCAGGTCGCTGAGGCGCTGCAGGAGGCCTGGGGCATACTCGGGCCCCCGACCGTACTTGACGCCTTCGTACCGGAGCTCGAAACGCTCGCTCGTCTCTGCCCAGATCTGTTGCACCGTGGAACGGATCTGCAGCTCGACTGGCTTCGGCGGCCTTGTGACGAAGTGCACCGCCCGGTACCCATAGCGAGGAGCGACCCTCAAATCCGTCAGAGCCCAATCGGGGTGCATAGCCATCAGCCGATTGACCAGAGCGTCCTATTCCTCCAGCAGCGGCACCACGGCCCGACAGCCAGCGACGTCCTGCATCCGCGAAAGGCGGGTCCGCTCCCGAGCCAGCTTTCTCACGATCGACCGCGTCGTCTTGGCCGGTCTGGTAACGATCCGAGCCGATACTTGCAGTGCATCTGCCGCGCGCCGAGTCTCGCTAACCACCGCCTCTAGAGGGGCGTGATAGGTCTTCCTCCACTCGTGTAGGAGCTCCGCACATCTTCTGGGGTCACGCGGTCGCGGAGGCGTTCTCCGAGTCGATTCACCTGCGCGATGGCCAGCTCAAGCCATTCTGGTAAGCATCCCCGAGGTTCACGCAGTTCCTCTGTCCGAAGAGCCCGGTCTTCGGGGCCCCCAGTTGTCACCGGATGCCATCTGGGCCATCGAGCGGCCCCCGGAGGCGGTGCCAGCGGCGGAAGTCGCGCCGGTGCCCAGTGTGAAGGAGACGCACCGCCACCGACCTTGGCCCCGGGACGAGCCCGAGGGAGGAGCAGCACCGCGGGAAATCAGCCTCAGCTCAGGTACGGCGCCACCCCGCAGCCCTGCTGGGCCGCGTCCATCACCACCTCGCTCACCGTCGGGTGGGCGTGGATGACCTCCCCCAGCTCGGCCATGGTGAACCCGTCCGTGATCGCCACCCCCACCTCGTGGATCAGCTCGACGGCGTGCGGCCCCATGATCGTCGCCCCCAGCAGGAGTCCCGTCTGGGCATCCGAGACCAGCTGCACCTGGCCCTCGGGGTCGCCCTCGGCGAGCGCCTTGGCCTCGCCCAGGAAGCGGGCCTGCCCGAGCCGGACCTCGTGGCCCTGGGCCCTCGCCTCCTCCGCCTGCAGGCCCACGGTGGCGATCTCGGGGTGGGTGAAGATGCAGTTGGGGACCACCGTCCGGTCCATCTCCCGGGGGGCCCCCTCGCCGAGCGCGTTCTCGGCCGCCCGGGCGGCCTCGGCCGAGGCCAGGTGGGCGAGCTGGAGGCCGCCGATGCAGTCCCCCGCCCCGTAGATGCGGGGGTTGGCGGTGCGCAGGTAGGGGTCGACCACGACGTGGCCCCGCTGGCTGAGCTCGACGCCCGCCTCCTCCAGCCCTATCCCCCGGGTCTGGGGGGAGCGTCCCACCGCCACCAGGCAGAGGTCCACCTCGACCGCGCCCTCGGGGGCCAGCCGGGCCCGCAGCGAGGACTTGCCGGTCTCCAGCCGCTCCACCCGCGTCTCCAGGTGCACCTCCACCCCCTCCTGCTCCAGCAGGCGCTGGAACTGCTGCGCCGTGCGCGGGTCGACGCCGGTCAGGAGCTGGGGCAGGAGCTCCACCACCGTCACCCGCGTGCCCAGGGGGGCGAAGAGGCTGGCGAACTCGCAGCCGATGACCCCTCCGCCCACGATCAGGAGCCGCTCCGGGATCTGCTGGAGGCCCCAGACGCCGTCCGAGGTGATGACCCGCTCCCCCAGCTCCAGCCCGGGCAGCCCGGAGGGCTCGGTCCCGACGCAGACGACGAGGCGGTCGTAGGGGAGGCGCTCACCGCCGGCCACCACCTCCTCCCCCTCCAGGCGCCCCTCGGCCGCCACCACCCGCACCCCCTTGCGCTGGCAGGCCGCCTCCACCCCCCGGCGCAGCCGGAGCACGATCTCGTCCTTGCGCTGCTGCATCCGCGGCAGGTCGAAGCCCAGCTCCCCCACCCGGAGGCCGAACTCGTCGGCGCGGCGGATCTTGCGTGCCAGGGCGGAGATGGCCAAGAGGGCCTTGCTGGGCACGCAGCCGCGGTTGAGACACGTGCCACCCAGCTCCCGGCGCTCCACCAGCACCACCTCCGCGCCCAGCTGGGCGCCGCGCAGGGCGGCCACGTCCCCGGCGGGTCCCCCGCCCAGGACCAGGAGGCGCTGCGGCATCAGCCCTCCCGCTCCGGGGCCCCGGCGGGGAGGCCCTGGAAGGCCTCCTCCAGGAGCCGCTCCTGGGCCAGCAGGTGGGCCCGCATCGAGCCCTCGGCGGGGGCGGCGTGGGCCGGCCGGCCCACGTACCGGAGCCGCATCCCCTCCGGCAGCAGGGCCTCGGAGCGGGCCTTGACGTAGTGGTAGGCGCCCTGGTTGCGGGGCTCCTCCTGGACCCAGGCCACCTCCTCCAGCGCCGGGTAGCCGCGCAGCAGCCGCTCCAGCTCCGGGCGGGGGAAGGGATAGAGGAGCTCGAGGCGGGCCAGGGCCACGCCCTCGGCGCCCAGGCCGCGGCGCCGCTCCGCCAGCTCGTGGCTCACCTTGCCGCTGCTGAGGAGCAGGCGGCGCACCCGGGAGCGGTCCTCCACGGGGTCGTCGAGCAGGGCCCGGAAGCCCTCGCCCGAGAGCTCCTCGGGCGCGGAGGCCACGGCCGGCAGGCGGATCCCGCTCTTGGGCGTGAAGAGGACCAGCGGGCGCAGCTCCCGAGCCCGGGCCTGGAGCCGGAGGAGGTGGAAGTACTGGGCCGCGGTGGAGGGGATGGCGATGCGCAGGTTGCCCTCGGCGGAGAGCTCCAGGAAGCGCTCGATGCGGGCGCTGGAGTGCTCCGGGCCACTGCCCTCGTAGCCGTGGGGCAGGAGCAGGGTGAGGCGGGACTCCTGGTTCCACTTGGCCTGCCCCGAGGAGACGAACTGGTCCACCACCACCTGGGCGTTGTTGAAGAAGTCGCCGTACTGGGCCTCCCAGATGACGAGGGCGCTCTGCTCCGTCACCCCGTAGCCGTACTCGAAGCCGAGCGCGGCGGCCTCGCTGAGGGGGCTGTTGTAGAGCTCGATGGGGGCCTCAGCCCCCTCCAGGTGCTGGATCGGCGCGTAGCCCTCCCCCGACTCCGTGTCCACCAGCAGCAGGTGGCGCTGGCTGAAGGTGCCGCGCACCGAGTCCTGGCCGGTGAGCCGGATCGGCGCCCCCTCGGTCAGGAGCGAGGCCAGGGCCAGGGCCTCGGCCTGGGCCCAGGCCACCCGGCCCCCATCCTCGAAGGCACGCCGGCGCTGGGCCAGCTGGCGCTCCAGCTTGGGGTTGAGGTGGAAGCCCTCGGGCAGGCGGAGCAGCTCCCCGTCCAGCTCCCGCAGCCGCCCCACCTCCACCCCGGTGCGGACCCGGGGCAGCTCGGTGGCCTCGGACATGGTCCCGGCCGGCTGGGCCGCGGCCGCCGCCTCCGCCTCCTGCTTGGTCACCGAGGCGTGGGCCCTCGCCATCTCCTGGTAGGCGCGGGCCTGCTCCTGCTCCACCTGCTCTCGGGTGAGCAGGCCCCGGCCCACCAGCTCCGCGCCGTAGAGCTGGACCACGGGCGGGTGGCGGCGGATCCGCTCCATCAGCTGGGGCTGGGTGTAGGCGGGCTCGTCGCTCTCGTTGTGGCCGAAGCGGCGGTAGCCGATGAGGTCGATGAGGAAGTCGCGGTGGAAGGTCTCGCGGTAGGAGACGGCGAGCCGGACCGCGTCCAGGCTGGCCTCGACGTCGTCGGCGTTGACGTGGACGATGGGGATGTCGTAACCCTTGGCCACGTCCGAGGCGTAGCGCGTCGAGCGCCCCTCGGTGGGGTCGGTGGTGAAACCGATCTGGTTGTTGGCGATGATGTGGACGGTGCCGCCGACGCGGTAGCCGTCGAGGCCCTGCAGGTTGAGCGTCTCGGTGACCACGCCCTGGCCGGTGAAGGCGGCGTCGCCGTGGATCAGGATGGGCACGGCGACGTTGGTGTCCTGGCTCAGCTCCCGCCCCTGGCGGCGCGTCTGCAGGGCCCGGGTGCGACCCTGGACGACCGCGTCCACCACCTCCAGGTGGCTCGGGTTGTGGGTCAGCACCACGCCCACCTCGGCCCCCTTGTCGGTGAGGTAGCGGCCCTGGGCCCCGTAGTGGTACTTGACGTCGCCGGTGCTGGCCCCGCCCAGGTAGGCGCCGCTCTCGAACTCGGCGATGATCTCCTCCAGCGAGCGCCCCACGATCCTCGCCGTGACGTTGAGGCGGCCCCGGTGGGCCATGCCCAGGACCACCTCCTTGGTCCCCGACTGGGCCAAGAGGGAGATGGCCTGCTCCAGCATCGGCACCATGGCGTCCAGCCCCTCCAGGGTGAAGGTGTGCTGGCCCAGGTAGGTCTTGCGCAGGAAGCGCTCGAAGGCGTCCACCTCGGAAAGGCGCCGGAAGAGCGCTAGCTGCTGCTCCCGGGAGAGCGGGGGCCGGTGCTGGCCCGACTCGATCTGCTGCCGGAGCCAGACCCGCTGCTCGTGGCTGGAGATGTGCTCGATCTCGTAGGCCATGGTCCCGCAGTAGGTCTGGCGCATGTGGGGCAGGGCCTCGGCCAGGGTGTCGCCGGGCACCATCACCCGCATCATCCAGGCCGGCACCTGGGCCATCAGCTCGGGGGTCAGCTTGACCGTCTCCGGGAGCAGGGCGGGGTCGCCGGGCGGCTCGCTGCCCAGGGGGTCGAGCCGGGCCAGGAGGTGGCCGTGGGTGCGGTGGGCCTTGACCAGGGACATCCCCGCCGCCACCGCGTACATCAGCTCCTGGCTGGCGGGGAGGGCGGGCTGGGCCACCGCCGGAGCCGCCCGGCGCGGTCTCTCCGGCAGCGCCGGCAGCTCCAGGCGGAGGCTCATGGCCAGCTCCTGGTAGAAGTCGTCGGCGCCGCCCAGGAGCTGCTCCAGGCGGGCCAGCAGCAGCCCCGACTCCACCCCCTGGACGAGGCGGTGGTCGTAGGTGCTGGTGAGGGTCATCACCGGCGCCACCCCGAGCGCCCGGAGTTCCTCCGCGCCCAGCTGGGAGAAGCCGGGCGGGTAGCCGATGGCGCCCACGGCGACGATGGCGGACTGGCCCGCCATGAGGCGCGGCACCGAGGCCACCGTGCCCACCCCGCCCGGGTTGGTGAGGGTCAGGGTGGCCCCGGCCAGGTCGTCGGCCGAGAGCCCGCCGCTCCGGGCCCGCCCGACCAGGTCGTCGTAGTGCTCGCGGAAGGCCGGGAAGTCAAGCCGCTCGGCGCCGTGGATCACCGGCACGAGCAGGAAGCGGCCGCCGTCGGCGCGCTCCACGTCCACCGCCAGGCCCAGGTTGACAGCGGCGCGGCTCAGCCGCCGGGCCTCGCCGCCGACGCGGGCGAAGGAGGTGGAGAAGACCGGCATCTCCCGGGCCGCCCGGGTGAGCGCGAAGGCGAGGAGGTGGGTGTAGGAGAGCTTGAGCCGCTCACCGCGCGCCGCCAGGCCCTGGTTGAGCTGCTCCCGCCGTGCCCGGAGCGCTCCCACCTCTATGGTCCTGAAGCTGGTCGCGGTGGGGATCTGGAGGCTCGCCTCCATGGCCTCCACGAGCGCCTTGCGCGCGCCCTTGATCGGGCTGCTCTCGGCTGCGGCGGGGGCCGCCTCTGGGGTCCCCTCCAGGGCCCGCTCGACGTCGGCGCCGCGCACCATGCCACCGGGACCGGTGCCGCTCAGGAGGTCGAGATCGAGGCCGGCCCCGAAGGCGCGGCTCCTGGCCAGGGGACTCGCCGCCGCCGCCGGGCCAGGCCTGGTCGCTGGCGTCGGCACGGCTGGCGCCTCGGGGGCCGCCTCGGGTGCGGCCGCCCCGTTCGCCGAGGGGGCGATGGTCGCCAGCACGGTGCCGGCCGTGACCGTGGCCCCCTCCTCCACCAGGATCCGCTCCAGCCGCCCCGCCGCCGGCGACGGGAGCTCGGCGTCGACCTTGTCGGTCTGGATCTCGACCAGGGTTTCGCCCAGCGCGACGGGGTCGCCCACCCGCTTCTGCCAGCTCCCCACCACGGCCTCGGTGACCGACTCCCCTAGGGCCGGCAGCGGCACCGGGACGGGCTCTGCCATCCCCTCGCTCGGCGGTTCCTCGGGGGCCGCCGCGGCGGGCCCGGGCGGCTCCTCGACCGGAGCGCGGCCGTCGTGGTCCACGGCCCCGACCTCGATCTCGGCCAGGCCGGCGCCCACCGCCACCGTCTCCCCCTCGGCGGCCAGGATGGCCGCGAGCCGGCCCTCGGCCGGTGAGGGCACCTCGGCGTCGACCTTGTCGGTCTGGATCTCGACCAGGGTCTCCCCCAGCGCGACGGGGTCGCCCACCCGCTTGCGCCAACTCCCGACGATGCCCTCGGTGACCGACTCCCCGAGCGAGGGGAGCGTTACCGCTACCGTCTCCGTCGGCACCAAGCCTCCTGGCAGCGCGGGGCCGGGGTCCGCGCGCGGTCGAGCTCAGCCGGCCCAGCGTTTCGGCTGTCTTCCGAATACAAGTCTACCGGCTGCCCGGAGCGGGCAAACCTCCGTTTCCCAACCGTCGCCGGGCCGCCGCAGCGACTCAGCCGGGCAGGACGCCGATCCCCAGCAGCGGGTCCCCGGCCTTGACCGCGGGGGTCGTGACGCAGAAGACGACGGTCCCGCTGGCCACCGCCTCCAGCTGCCGCACCGGCTCCCCGAAGAGGTCCCGCAGCTCGCCGACCAGCTGGCCCCGGAGCACCTCCTCGCCCACGGCGACGCTGGGGTGGTAGGTGGCGGAGACGTCGGTGCGCATCCAGGCCATCTCGGCCAGCTCCCGCGGCGCCGGCGCCGGCGGACCCACGGGGTCGATCATCCCGAGCTCCGCCATCACGTTCTGGAGCCCGCGCAGGTGGCGGGCCACCGAGGCCTCGTCGCAGATGCCCTGCTGGCCCACCTCGGCCACGATGGCGGGGACGCCGCGCAGCGCCGCCGCCCCCACCGAGTGGTCCGGGATCTGGGCCGGATCCTCGGCCAGGATCCGCTCCACGCCATAGCAGAGGGCCAGGCGGTGGGAGCGCTCGGCCAGGCCCGGGTCCTCGGCCCGGGCCCAGAGGGCGAACGGCGCCAGCGCCTCGTTGAGGTCGCCGCAGTGGGCGTCGACGTAGGCGTCGGAGCCCTCGATCAGCTGGGTCAGGACGAGGTTGGCGACGCGCTGTGAGGGCAGCCCCTCGGGATCTCCGGGGAAGGAGCGGTTGAGGTTGCGCTGGTCCCTCGGGTTGACGTAGATGGAGCGCTCGTAGAAGCCGGGCGAGTTGACCAGGAGCACGGTCAGCAGCGTCCCCCGCAGGGTCTCGGGGTCGGCCCAGCGGGAGAGCCGGGTGACGGCCTCGATGGGGACGTACTCGGCGGCGTGCATGCCCGCCGTCACGGCCAGGGTCGGGCCCGGCTCCCGGCCCCGGTTGACCACCACCGGGATCTCCCACGGCGGCTCCACCCCGGGCACGCGCAGCCAGCCGCGCTGGCGCTCCCCGGGCTCGGCGCCGATCTCGCCAACGCTGGTGCGCGACATCTGCTCCCTCCATCCGCGGCCGCCCGGCGACCACCGGCCCGCTCCCCCCTCCCCGGGCCCTGACCAGCCGAGCCTAGCCGCGCCGCCGAGGGGCCGTCAACGGCGCCGGAGCCGGACTTCAGATCGGTTCCGAGACCCCGCGAAGTCGGAAAATTGAGTCTGGACCATGGCGGGCCGGCGGAGGACTCGGGCAGGCGGGCTGGAGGCTTGACATTCCAGGCGCGCTACCGCAAGATGTTGCGCCTGGGCTGTCCTCAGGCCACTAGATGTGGCCTCCGGGGCGGCTGATCCACCTCACAACCCCACTCGTCCCGCCAGGAGGAAACCAAGTGGACCGATCTGCGAGCGACCCCGAACCGGCCTCGGTGGCCGCCTCCCAGGCTGGCGGCGCCGCCAAGCGGCGCCAGGCAGCCCCACAGCCGGCCGAGTCCGGGCTCGGGCTGCGCGTGGAGCGCCACTTCACCAGGCCCGGGGTCCACCCCTTCGACGCCGTCGAGTGGGAGCGGCGCACCGCCACCATCACCAACGAGAAGGGCGAGACGGTCTTCACCCAGGAGGACGTCGAGGTCCCCGCCTTCTGGTCCCAGCTGGCGACCAACGTGGTCGTCTCCAAGTACTTCCGTGGCCTCCAGGGCAGCTCACAGCGGGAGACCAGCGTGCGCCAGCTGCTCTCCCGGGTGGCGGACACGATCCGGGACTGGGCCCAGGAGGGCCGCTACTTCGCCAGCCCCGAGGACCTCGACGTCTTCCACCAGGAGCTGCTGGCCATCCTGGTCAACCAGGTGGCCGCCTTCAACAGCCCGGTCTGGTTCAACCTGGGCGCCGATCCCAACCCCCAGGTCAGCGCCTGCTTCATCAACTCGGTCGAGGACACCATGGCCTCGATCCTCTCCCTGGCCAAGACCGAGGGCATGCTCTTCAAGCACGGCTCCGGGACCGGGACCAACCTCTCCACCATCCGCTCCTCGGTGGAGCACCTGGCCTCGGGTGGGACCGCCAGCGGGCCCGTTTCCTTCATGAAGGGCTTCGACGCCTTCGCCGGCGTGATCAAGTCCGGGGGCACCACCCGGCGCGCCGCCAAGATGGTGATCCTCAACGCCGACCACCCCGACATCCTCGACTTCATCAACTGCAAGGTGAGCGAGGAGCGCAAGGCCTGGGCCCTGATCGACGCCGGCTACGACGGCGCCTTCACCGGTGAGGCCTACTCCTCCGTTTTCTTCCAGAACTCCAACAACTCGGTCCGGGTCACCGACGAGTTCATGCGCGCCTTCCTCGAGGACAAGGAGTGGCGCACCTACGCGGTCACCGACCGCAGCCGGGTGATCGGCACCTTCCGGACCCGCGACCTCATGCGCCAGATCGCCGAGGCAGCCTGGGCCTGCGGCGATCCCGGGCTGCAGTTCGACACCACCATCAACGAGTGGCATACTTCCGCAAATTCTGGGCGAATTAATGCAAGTAACCCATGCTCCGAATTTGTATTTCTCGATGACACAGCTTGCAATTTGTCCAGCATAAACCTCATGAAATTCCTTGACGAAGATGGCACTTTCGATGTCGAGGGATACCGACATGCCATCCGTGTGATGCTGACCGCGATGGAGATCCTGGTCGGTTTTGCCACGTATCCCACGGAAAAGATCACTGCCAACAGCCACAAGTTCCGTCCCCTGGGTCTGGGCTACGCCAACCTGGGCGCGGTGCTGATGGCCTTGGGCCACCCCTACGACAGCCCTCAGGCCCGGGACTACGCGGCCGCGCTCACCGCCGTGCTCACCGGCGAGGGTTACGCCCAGTCCGCCCGCATCGCCAAGGAGGTGGGCCCCTTCGAGGGCTTCGAGGTCAACCGCCAGCCCATGCTCCGGGTGATGGACAAGCACCGGGCGGCCGCCTACAAGATCTCCGCCGAGCACGTGCCGGCGCCGCTCCTGGCGGCGGCGCGGCGGGCCTGGGACGACGCCCACGAGTTGGGCGCGGTGCACGGCTACCGCAACTCCCAGGCGACCGTGCTCGCCCCCACCGGCACCATCTCCTTCATGCTCGACTGCGACACCACCGGGGTGGAGCCGGACATCGCGCTCGTCAAGTACAAGAAGCTGGTGGGCGGCGGCCTGCTCAAGATGGTCAACGGGACCGTGCCCTCCGCCCTGCGCCGGCTCGGCTACGGCGAGGAGGCGGTCTCGGACATCGTCGCCTATATCGACGACCAGGACACCATCGAGGGGGCGCCCCACCTGCGCGAGGACGACCTCGCCGTCTTCGACTGCGCCTTCCCGCCCGCCAACGGCCAGCGCTCGATCAGCTGGCAGGGGCACGTGCGCATGATGGCGGCGGTCCAGCCCTTCATCTCGGGGGCCATCAGCAAGACCGTCAACCTGCCCCAGGACGCCACCCCCGAGGATGTGGAGCAGGCCTACACCGACGCCTGGAAGCTGGGGCTCAAGGCGATCGCCATCTACCGCGACGGGAGCAAGCGCAGCCAGCCCCTCTCCACCTCCAAGAAGCAGGCCACCTACAACGGCCAAGAGCTGGAGGAGGAGGCGCCGGAGACCCAGCGCCCGGCCCGCCACCGGCTCCCGTCGGAGCGGGCCGCCATCACCCACAAGTTCGACATCCAGGGCCACGAGGGCTACCTCACGGTCGGCCTCTACGAGGACGGCCAGCCGGGCGAGATCTTCCTCAAGATGGCCAAGGAGGGAAGCACCCTCAGCGGGATGATGGACTCCTTCGCCACCGCCGTCTCGGTGGCCCTCCAGTACGGGGTGCCGCTGCGTCTCTTCTGCGCCAAGTTTGCCCACACCCGCTTCGAGCCGTCCGGATACACCGGGAACTCGGAGATCCCGATCGCCAAGTCGATCGTGGACTACATCTTCCGCTGGCTGGCGGCGCGCTTCCTCTCCGAGGAGGATCGCGAGGCTCTCGGGGTCATCAGCCGCCGCGAGGAGGCGATGGACCTCGCCACGCTGGCGACCGAGGTGGCGGCCCCATCCTCAGTACTGTCTCTCCAGCAGGGCGGCGCCCCTGGGCACGCCAGCGCCAAGCAGCTCTCGCCGGAGCTCACCTTCCGCAACCAGGAGGATGCCCCCTCCTGCTCCGACTGCGGCGCCCTCATGGTCCGGAACGGCTCCTGCTACAAGTGCATGAACTGCGGCAGCACCTCGGGGTGCTCGTAGCGGGAGGGTCTCGCGACTAACGAGCGAGACCGTCGCGAATAACTGTCCCGGCCAGTTGCCAGAGACAAGGAAGCCCCCGGAGAGAGATCTCCGGGGGCTTTTCTGTGGCTGGAGGGGTGTAATCCCAGCTGTAACAGCCGCCGAGCGGCGGCTTGAGCCCTCCTGTGGGCGCGCTCGGGCCGGGAGAGGGAGGGACACGGTCGAATGGGCTGGCCGGGCTCTGGCTACGGCCCCTGCGCGGGGGCGGCGGTCACGGCCGAGACCGGCGGCTGCGCCGCTGGGGGCGTCCACGACAGGGTGCCTCGTCTCACCCGAGGCGGCGGCTTGGCCAAGCGCCCGGCCGCGGCCAGCGCCGCCTGCGCTTCCCGCTTCATCCAGAGGCGGACGTTGTGGGCCGCCCACATCAGCGTCACGAGAAGCGAGAGGTTGGGGATCTGGCGGTAGAAGTAGCTGCCCTTGCTGAGGCCGATCACGGTCGTGCTCTTGAGCTCGGAGAAG
>JASHRA010000022.1 GCA_030038765.1 Candidatus Dormiibacterota bacterium
GTAGACGGCCTCGCCGCGCCCCGAGCTGCGCGCGCTGAGGCCCCAGGCCACCGGCAGCACCAGGGCGCTGAGGGCGCCGTACATGACGTGGAGGAGGAGGTTGGAGGGGCGGTGCCCCTCGCTCAGCAGGAGCAGGCCGAGCACGTCCTGGACCAGCACCAGGCCCCAGCAGAGGATGAGGAAGACGCGCACGCCGCCCGAGGGGTGGCCCAGGCGGCGCAGGTCGAGGAAGCACCAGGCGGCACCCACAAGCCCCAGCGCGATGAGGGCCAGGGCCAGGCGGTCGTGGACGCTGAAGATCAAGCCGGGCCCGGCCGGGCCTGCTTCAGCTCAGCCGCAGCAGGGCTTGGCCGCGCCCGCCCCGTCCCCGGCGTCGAAGGAGGAGCCGCAGGAGCAGGTCCTCACCGCGTTGGGGTTGTGGACGGTGAAGCCCCCACCCATCAGGCTGTCCACGTAGTCGATCTCGGCGCCCTCGAGGTAGGTGGCGCTGTAGGGGTCCACGAAGACCTTGACCCCGCTGTGCTCGACCACCTCGTCGTCGTCGGCAGGCTCGTCATCGAAGCCCATGCCGTAGCTGAAGCCGGAGCAGCCGCCGGGGCTGACGTAGACGCGGAGTCCCATGGTGGGCTGGTCCTGCTCCTTCAGCAGGGTCTTGAGCTGGGTTATGGCTTGCTCGGAGAGCGTGATCATGGGCGAACTTGCTTCCTCAGGCTTCCGGATCGGGAGATCGCTGCCCTCCATCCTATCCCATCCGCTCCCGGCCGGCCCCTAGGGGAGCGCCCCCGACCGCTCCCGGGTCTCGCCCCGCAGGGCGCCCCGGCGCCGTCTGCTGGGGCTATCGTGGTCGCCAGCACGACGTCAGGGCGCCGGGCGCCCTCCCCGCCCCCACGGACGAGGCCCAGGAGGCCCGGCGGGCAGGAAAGGAGGTGACCCATGCCCGGCTTTCGCCTCGGCATCTACGTCTTCAAGGACGCGGAGATCGTCGACTTCGCCGCTCCCTACGGGGTCTTCTCGGTGGCCCGGCGCGTCGACCCCGAGCTGGACGCCTTCCTGATCGCCGACGCCCAGCGCCCGGTCCAGGCCCAGGCTGGCTTCACCGTCCTGCCCAACTACAGCTTCGAGGACCGCCCGGCCCTGGACGCCTTCCTCATCCCGGGCGGCTTCGGCACCCGCCAGGAGGTGTACAACCGCCGCCTCCACGAGTACATCCGCTCCCTGCCCGAGTCGACGCTGCTGACCAGCGTCTGCACCGGCTCCTGGGTCTACGGCCGGATGGGGTTGCTGGACGGGCTCCCAGCCACCAACCGCAAGGAGCCGGACCGGGTCGAGGCCGGTCCCTCGGGCAAGGTGCCGATCGACCGCCTGGCGGAGATCGCCCCCGCCTGCCGGGTGAGTCGGGCCCGGGTTGTGGACGCCGGCCGCATCGTCACCGCGGGCGGCATCTCCTCGGGCATGGAGATGGGCTTCCACCTGCTGCGCCGGGCCGGCTACGACGAGTCCCTGGTGGCGGAGGTGGCGCGGGTCATGGAGTACAGCCGCGCCTACGAGGCCTACCGCGAGGACCTGGAGGTGGCGGCCTCCTAGACCTTGTGGTGGCGGGGCGACCAGCTGCCGTCCTCGGCCCGCTCGAAGTCCTGGAAGACCTCGGGCGCCTCGGCCACCATGACCTGGGCCACACGGTCGAAGACGAGCCGCATCTCCTCCTCGGCGCTGGCCTCGGTCCGCATCTCCACCACGTGGCGCAGCGTGCGCAGGTTCATGGTCATGATGAGGTCGGTGCTGAGGCCCATCGGGGCCAGGCGCCGGAGCGCCGACGTGACCTCCTTCTTGACGTGGAAGGGCAGGCCCTCGGCGTCGATGCCCAGCTCCCGGGCCGCCGAGACTTGGAACTCCTCCAGCCGCTCGACCAGCTCCACGCACTGCCGCCGCAGCGGCTCCAGCGAGGGCGGGATACGGAAGCCGACGTCGACTAGGCGCACGTAGCGCAGGCTCTCCTGGCTGTAGGCGGCGCCGGCCCGGTGGCGCACGATCTCGTGGGTCGCGACCCGGCTCACGTCGCGGAGGGCGAAGGTGTAGTTGGCGTGCTCCAGGACGCTGCCGTGGCGGCTGCTGAGGATGTTCTCCAGGTAGACGCGAGGGTCGCTGCGGACCCGGCGCACGTTGGGGTTGAGCCCCGGTTCCCAGCTGCGGTAGCAGGCCCGCCCGCAGAACTCCACCAGCAGCTCGCCCGGGTTGGGCTGGCCCCCGGTCTCGGCGAGCCGGCGCTCCAGCCAGGAGGCGCCGCCCACCTGCTCCAGGTAGGCGCGCATGGCGGGGAGGTCGAGCGCCGGGCGGGCGACGAGGAAGACCTGGGGGCTGGTCTCACGCACCATGGCCGCCCCTCCGCCGCCCCGGGGCCGAGCCCGGCTCCCGGCTAGCCCAGCGCCTCCAGCATCGCCGCCACGTCGGCGCGGATGCAGGTGAAGCTGGGGACATCGCGGGCAGTGTAGGAGGAGGCCTCGGTGTCACGGAGGGCCTGGACGCAGTCCAGGAAGTCGGCCGCGGAGTCGGTCTCGAAGGCGACCACGAACTCCTGGTCGTCGAGGCCGAAGGAGTAGGTGGTGTTGATCTTGACGCTGGGGAAGAGGCGCCCGATGCGGATGTGCTCCGCCATCATGCGCTGCCGCTCCGCGGCCGGCAGCGCCCACCAGGCCCGGGTCTTGACGAAGGGGTAGACGAATAGCAGGCGGCGGCTGCCCGGGGCCAGCACCAGGCGGTCCCGGCCACCCCCGGCGTTGGGGTGCTCGGCGTCGACGTAGACGGAGCGCTTGGTCATCGAGGTGTAGCTGTGGGAGCAGACCAGGTAGCCGGCGAGGGCGGTGGCGTTGAGGGCGGAGAAGAGCCCCTGCAGCCGCTCCGCGTCCTCGCTGACGGCCCAGAGCATGAAGTCGGCGTCGCCCCTGGTTCCGACCAGGGTGTAGGTGCGCAGCAGCATCCCCCCCGCCTGCTGCCCCAGCACGCCGGCCAGCTCCTGGCGCTGCCGGGCCCGCTCGGCGGGCTCCAGCCTCCGCCACTCGGGCGCGACACGATAGAACGCGAAGCGTACCAACTGACGGGGCCCGGGCCGGGTCGCGTCGCGGACCCGGACCGGGCCCACCTCGTGGCCCTCCAGGGGTCGGGTGACGGCGCTCTGGGTCATGGTCGCTGGCTCCTCCGCTCAGCTGATGCCGGGGCTGGACACGGGGACGGTGTGGCCGCAGGCGAGGCAGACGTAGACCCGGCCCCTCCGGGTCACCTCGCGTCCGTCCTGGAGCCGCACCCGCTGGTCCCCACCCTCGACCAGACGCCAGCCCGCGCCGCGCTGCCGGCAATGATCGCACGTGTCCGGAGGCGGGTCGTAGCGCACCTCAGCCGGGCCCGGCGGTGAGGAAGTCCAGGGCCGACCGGGTCATGACCTGGGCCCCCAGGGGCAGGCAGGCCTCGTCGATGTCGAAGTCGGGATGGTGGTGGGGCGCGCTGATGCCGCGGGGCGGGTCGCCGGCCCCGAGCATGAAGTAGCAGCCGGGCGCCCGGCGCAGGAAGAGCCCCACGTCGTCGCCGATGGGGAGCGGGTCGGGCTCGAACACGTCCGCGCCCGGCACCGTTGCCGCCGCCCGCCGCACCAGCTCCGCCATGGCAGGGTCGCAGACCACCGGCGGGCAGCCGGGCCCCTCGATCTGGCGGACGCTGGCGCCGAAGGCGGAGGCGATGCCGGCGCCGACCTCGCCGATGCGGCGCAGCAGCCGGCCCCGGTCCTCCTCCGTGAAGGCCCGCACCGTGCCCCGCAGCAGCACCGTCTCCGGGATCACGTTGAAGGCCTGGCCGGCGCTCACCTGCCCCACCGTCACCACCGCCGACTCCAGGGGCGAGGTCTCGCGCGAGACCAGGGTCTGGAGTCCCAGCACCACCAGGCTGGCGATGGGCACGGGGTCCAGCGCCTGGTGGGGCAGGGCCCCGTGCCCGCCCCGGCCCCGGACCTCCAGGCCGAACTCGTCCGCCGAGGCGCAGAAGGTCCCGGCCCGCACCCCGACCCGGCCCACCGGCTGGCCGCTCCAGAGGTGGAGGCCGATGACGCCCTCGATCGGGGGCGACTCCATGACCCCGGCCTCGATCATGGGCGCGGCCCCGCCGGCCACCTCCTCGGCGGGCTGGAAGACGAGGCGGGCCAGGCCCGGGAACTCGGCCCGCCGCTCCCGGAGCAGCTCGGCGGTGGCCAGGGCGATGGCCACGTGGCCGTCGTGGCCGCAGGCGTGCATCACCCCCTCCGAGAGGGAGCGGTAGGGGCGCTCGGGGTCCCGCTCCTGGATCGGCAGGGCATCGATGTCGGCGCGCACCAGGAGGGCCCGCCCGGGGCCGCCCCCGCCCCGGATGTCGGCGCAGACGGCGGTCTCCCCCAGCAGCAGGCGCGGCTCCAGGCCGAGGTCCCGGAGACGGCTCGCGATGTAGGCCGCGGTCTCCCGCTCCCGCCCCGCCAGCTCCGGGTGCCGGTGCAGCTGGCGGCGGTCGGCCACCATCTGCGGCGCCAGCGCCCGGGCCGCCCGCTCCAGCTCCTCCGGGCTCACCCCGCCGCCTCCCCCTCGGGACCCGGGGCGTGCGCGCGCAGCCAGCTCTGGAGGGCGGCCGGCAGGTGGCTGTTGGCGACGCAGCGGGAGACGCCGAGGCGGCGGGTGGCGGCGGAGAGCTGTTCCATCTCGGTGTGGGGGCCGAAGCAGATCACGTCGGTGCCTCTGGGCGGGGCTCCCAGCCGCTCCAGCCAGAGCAGCCGCCGGAGCGACCAGCGGTTGAGGTCGACGAGCAGGAGGTCGAAGTCGCCGCTGGGCTCGTCGGCGGCCTCCAGGCGGGCCCCCTGGGGGGCCGCGCGCAGGCCCAGCTCGACCCGGCTCCGGACCAGGAGGTCGGAGCTGGCCAGGCCGACCCGGAGTGGCGCCGGCGCCTCAGTCGAACTCAACCTGATCTCCCTCCTGAAGCCGACCCCCGTGCTCGACGCCGCAGTAGACCCCGACCACCTGATCGTGGCGCTGCACCAGGTGCCGGAGCAACCCGGGCCAGCTCGCCCAGGTGTCCGGGTCCCGGGTCGTGATGGAGCAGCGGGGACAGGGCTTGAGTCCGCGCAGCGTCACCTCGCCGCAGCGGACGCTGCGTCCCACCAGGCTCCCTTCCTGGTGGGACTCCAGGCCGCCGCCCTCGAGGTAGAGGTTGGCCCGGAAGCGGCGGCCGTCCACGGCCGACCCCAGCTCCTCCGAGAGCGCCTCCAGGGTGGAGCGGTACAGGACCAGGACGGGAGCGTCGTCGAAGGCGCCCTGGGGCATCGGCCTCAGCTCCAGCCGGCGGCGGCAGACCGCCTCCAGCTGGCGGCGCAGCTCGGCCGCGTCCCAGGGGAGCGGCTCCGCCGCCGGTCCCTCGACCAGCACCGTGCCCGCCTCCTGACGGGCCCGGAAGCGGAGCAGGCCGGGCACGTCCCGGGCGCTGAGGCGCTTCGGGCTGGGGCGGGGCGCCAGCTCGAAGACGGCTAGCCGCCGGTCGTCGCGCAGGCCCGTGTCGTCCACCTCCGCCGCCCCCACGCGCTCACCGGCCATGGACTTGACGGGGTAGCGCCAGACCTCGGCCACCTGCATCCGGGACAAGGCTAGCGGAAGGGGCGTCTCCGGGCCCGGGCTACAATCCCGCCGTGCAGCAAGGTCTCCTGGCCACCCGCGACGCGATCGAGGAGATCCGCTCCTGGCGGCTGCGCGAGCAGCGCCCGGCGGCGGTCTTCCGCGTCGACGTCCGCCTCGGCGGCTGCCGCGGCTTCAAGCTCTTCTTCGAGCTCGAGGACGGGGCCCAGTCGGACGACGTGGTGGCCGACTTCGAGGGCGTCCGCGTGGTGGTCCAGGAGGACGGCATGCCGCTCATCGCCGGCTCCGTCCTCGACTTCGAGGACAGCTACCGCGGCCGGGGCTTCCGGCTGGCCAACCCCAACGCCCGCAACGCCTGCGGCTGCGGCACCTCGTTCATGGCCGACTACCCCGGCGCCGCTCCCGCCTCGGTGGACGGCGGCGAGGGGCGGATCGTGGCCAGCGCCGACTAGGCCAAGCCCGAGGGAACCGCCGGCCGGGAGCCTCCGCGGCGCCGCAGCGAGCGCCAGAGGGCCGAGATCCGCTCCCGGCTCTCGCGCCCCGGTCGAGGGGCCAGCAGCAGGCCCAGCAGCACCCCCACCAGGAGGCCGCGGCGCAGTCCCCGCAGGTAGCGGTGAGTGGGGATCACCAGCTCCTCGTGGACGGCGTCGGCGAAGGCCTGGATGCGCTCCGCCGGGGTCGCGATCTGGTCAGCCATCAGTTGTCGAAGCCGACTCCGCCCGCGGGCCCCTGCGCCGCCGCCGACGGGGCCGGGTGCTCGCCCCTCCCCACCAGCTCGACGAAGCGGTCGCCGGCGCCCTGGGCCACCGGCTGGACCGCGCGGCTGACGCCGCCGGCGGCCTGGCCGGCCCGCTGCAGCAGCGGCTGGGCGCTGCGCCAGCCCTGCTGGAGCTGCCCCGAGATCCGACGGGAGGCCTCAGCTCCCCGCCGCGCCGAGGACGCGATCCGGCCCCGGGTCCTCTCCCCGGGCTGGGGCGCCAAGAGCATCCCGATCGCCAGTCCCAGGACCACCCCGTCCCTGAAGCCTCGCGCGTAGGCCATCGCCAGCGCCTCCCCTGCCGTTGCCGTCTCGGCTAATCAAACCACGCCCCGGCCGGATCGGGGCACCGGGAACGCGCCCCCGACGCGGCCCGCCCGCGGCGGCTAGGGGATGGGCCGGCGGCGGTCGTCCGTCTCCACGACGCCGGTGCCGTGGGCGCAGACGCGGTCGGCCCAGCCCAGGTAGTTCTGCACGATGCGGACTGCGGAGGGCACCATCGAGCGGCGGCGCGCCTCCGCCGTGTCGGCGTGCACCGAGAGCGCCTCGTGCACGGCCACCACGTGGCGGCAGAACTCCTCGTGGGCGATGCGGGGCTCGCTCAGCGGGCTCCAGAGCTCGGCCGGGAACCCCAGCGAGCGCATCGCCCGCTGGGCATCCCTCACGTCGAAGAGGCAGGTCTTGCGGCGACCGTCGTGCAGGAACCCGCACTGCCAGGGGTCGTAGAGGGAGTTCCTCGCCGCCGGCAGGTCCGGGTGGAGCCTACGGAAGGGGCGCTGGACCGGCGGCTTGCCGACGGCCTGCGCCACCATCACGCGACGCGGACGCGGCCCGCCCGGGGACCCCTGGTGCTGGGCTCGATCTCGAACTCAACCTGGGATCCCCTGGTAAGCGACTCGAAGGCTCCGCCCTCGACGCTGGACCGGTGGAAGAAGTACTCCACCCCGTCCTCGGCCGCCAAGAAGCCGAAGCCACGCTCGTTGATGGACTTGATGGTTCCGATCGGCATCTAGATGTCTCCCCTGCCGCTACCCGGCACTCCTCGCGAGCCTTATCGATCGGCCGGCTAGCGAGGGTAGCGGCGGCGAACGGCCCTCCACGACAGGTGAAGGACAGCTCCAGATTATCACAGGCGGCCGGCCCGACCTAGGCCGGGGGGCCGCTGCCGCCCGGCTCAGCTGGGCTCGGGCCCTGGCTCAGCGGGGGGAGCCGAGCCCGCGGCCGCGGGCGGCCAGCGCCGCCAGGGCGAAGGCGCAGAGGGCCAGGGCCATGGCGAGCGCCTGGAGGCTGAGGTGCTTGGCGCCCTCGGTCCAGGACAGGGCCAGGGCCAGGGCGAAGAGGACCGCCGCCAGTGTCGCCAGCGTGGCGCGCCGGTTCGGCACCGCCAAAGGTTAGCCGCGGCAGGTGACGGGGAGGGCGAAACGGCGGCCCCGGGCCAGCGTTCCCCAGCCTGGAGGGTCGGCACGGAGGTGCTCGATGGTGGCGCGCCGCGACCCGGTGCTGGTGGACCTGCTCCACCGCTACGGCCGGACCTTCGCCCAGGAGGTCGGGATCCGGCTCGGGCGGGGCGGCCCCGGCCCCCTCTTCCAGCTCCTCTGCGCCTCCACCCTGTACGGGGCCCGGATCTCGGCGACGATCGCCACCGCTGCCGCCCGGGCCCTCATCGAGGCGGGCTGGACCACCCCGGCCAGGATGGCCGCCAGCAGCTGGGAGGAGCGCACCCGGGTCCTCAACCGCAGCGGCTACGCGCGCTACGACGAGAGCACCTCGCGGCGTCTCGGGGCCATGGCCGAGAAGCTGGAGCGCGACTACGGCGGCGACCTCCGGCGCCTGCGCCGGGAGGCCGGCGGCGAGGCGCGCGAGGAGCGCCGGCTGCTGCGGCGCTTCACCGGCGTGGGCGAGGTCAGCGTCGACATCTTCTTCCGCGAGCTCCAGGGCGTCTGGCCCGAGCTCTACCCCTTCGCCGACTCCAGGGCGCTCAAGGCTGCCGCCCAGCTGGGTCTGCCCCGGACCGCCGGCGGCCTGGCCGGGCTGGTGCCGCGGGGCCAGCTGCCGACGCTGGTGGCGGCGCTGGTGCGCTGCGAGCTGGACAAGGGCCATCGGGAGCGGGAGCGCTCCCGGCGCCGCTAGGCGGCGGGGGGCCGGCCGGCCAGGTGCTCGGCCAGGCGCGAGGCCAGGGCCATGATGGTGAGGGCGGGGTTGGCACTCCCCTGGGTGGGGCAGACGCTGCCGTCGGCGATGTAGAGGTTCTCCACCGCCCAGGTGCGCTGCCAGCGGTCGACCACGCTGTGGTCCGGCGCCGTGCCCATGCGGGCGCCCCCGATGAGGTGGGCGTAGCGGCGGATGGTGAGCACGTCCTGGGCGCCGGCCGCCTCCAGGATGTGCCGGGCGATCCTCCCCGAGTACTCCTGGTTGGCCCGGTCGTTCTCACCCAGGCCGTGGTCGAAGCGGGCCACCGGGAGACCGTGGGCGTCCCGGTCGTCGGCCAGGGTGACCCGGTTCTCGGCCTGGGGAAGGAACTCGTTGAGGACCCCGACGGTGGTCCAGTGGTTGTAGTCCCGCATGTACTCGCGGAGGCCGCGCCCCCAGTGCCCCTCGGCGGCCACGTGCTCGGCCCAGCCGATGGGCAGCGGAGAGACGGTCTGGATGCTGAAGCCCCGCGCGAAGCCACGCCCCGGGTCGGTCTCGTAGAAGTCCTCCGAGCTGACCTCCGGGGGCGGCCCCTTGTACATCCGGAGCTCGTCCGGGAAGCGGCCCGCGCTCTGGGTCGCGCCCTGGACCATGACGTAGCGGCCCACCTGGTCCTCGTTGTTGCAGAGGCCGCCGGGGAAGCCGGGCGCGGCGGAGTTGAGGAGCAGGCGCGGGGTCTCGATGGAGTAGCAGGCGAGGGCCACCAGGCGGGCCCGCTGGCGACGCTCGGCCAGCTCACCTCGGGCAAAGTAGGAGACGCCGCTGGCGCGCCCGCTGGAGTCGAGGACCACCCGGGAGGCCATGCAGTCGGCGCGGATCTCGGCCCCGTGGGCCAGGGCGTCGGGCAGGTGGGTGACCAGTGGGCTCGCCTTGGCGCCGACCTTGCAGCCCTGGAGGCAGAAGCCCCGGTAGATACAGTGGGGACGGTTGCCGAAGGTCCCGTTGACGATCGCCACCGGGCCCACCCGCATCCGAATCCCGAGCCGCTCCGCGCCCCGCCACACGACCTGGGCGGCCTGGCTGACGGGGTGGGGCGCGTGGGGGTAGTCGTGGGGATCCCCCCAGGGCCAGTGCTGACCCGCCACCGGCAGCTCCAGCTCCACCCGCTCGTAGTGGGCGGCCAGCTCGGGGTAGCGCAGCGGCCAGTCGGCCCCCACCCCGTCCAGGGTGCGGGTGCAGAAGTCGGAGGGGTGGAAGCGGGGCACGTAGCCGGCGAAGTGGACCATCGAGCCGCCCACGCCCCGGCCGCTGTTGTTCTTGCCCAGCTCGACCGGGTCGGTGCCGCCGATGACGCGGCGCTCGGTCCAGTAGAGGTGGTGCGAGCCGGCCTCGTCGCTGACCCAGTCACGGTCCGGGTGCCAGAAGGGCCCCGCCTCCAGCACCACCACCGACCAGCCCCTCCGGGCCAGGCGCTGGGCCAGCACCGAACCGCCAGCGCCGGCGCCGACGACGCAGACGTCGACCTCGTCGTCGTCGCGGTAGCGGCGCATGGTGGCCTCCCCCGGGAGGTCACGGCGCTGGGCGTCGAGGAGGGAGCGCGAGTCGTTCTCGGGAGGCGCCAGGGAGCCGCGCAGCAGGCGGCGCTTCACTCATCCCACTCCCGGGCCAGCCCCACCGGATCCTCGGAGGTGGCGCCGGGGCGCTCGTGCGGCTCCAGCAGGCCCACGCCGGACATGCGCATGTAGCCCCGGGGATAGGCGGGGCCACCGAAGCCGATCTCGTTCCAGGCCCAGGGGTGGGAGTAGAAGGCGCTCAGGACCCAGCGCATGCAGACCAGGAAGGCGCGCTCGGGGTTGAGGCCGCCGAGGGTCTCGGCCGCGAGCTCGGCGGCGGCGAAGCGTCCCACCACCTCCTCCCGGAGGGGCTCTGAGGCGGCGGCGAAGTCGGGCCAGTCGGCCCGCCGGGCCAGGCCGTCCATGCCCGCCAGCACGAGCCGCCAGGTAGTCTCGTCCGGGGGCATGTCGGCGTACCGGAAGCCATCTTCCTTCCCCTCCGCCAGGTCACTGTCCACCATCTCAGAAACCGGCACCTTCGGATCACGGTCCTGGGCCAGGAGGGTATCGCAGAGGGCGCGCATCGTGGGCTCCTCCGAGGGCCCGAAGAAGCGCATCCGGGAAGGCGGGCGGAGGCGGGCCTCGACCACTTCCCGCGTGGCCCGGTCCCAGGACGAGGCGTTCTCCATGACGTCGTAGTCGGGATAGCGACCGATCATCTGGGCCGTGGTGCCGCGCCGCTGCCGGGGCAGCCAGGAGGGGTGCGGGGGGCGGTGGTCGGCCCTGAGGTTGGGCAGGTGCTCTCCCAGGCGGATCTCCGGCACTCAGGGCTCCCGGCGCAGGAGCGAGGCCAGCAGCCCCAGGCCGCCCACGATCGTCATCAGTCCCGGCGCCAGGAAGGGCGGGCCCATGGGCACGTTGTAGGAGGCGTGTCGCCAACCGCCCGGGCGCCGCGAGATGCCGCGGAGGTGGAAGTACTCCCCCAGCAGACCGTCCAGGGCGTAGGCCGCCGAGGCCACCGGCAGCACCCGCTTGGCCCAGCGCCGGCTGGCGACGCCGGCCAGCCCGGAGGCCACCAGCGGCGGGGCCAGCAGCACCGGGCTCCACATGATGCGGTTGCCGTAGCTGGCGCGGTAGTGCTCGATGGCGATCTCGGCTGACGTCACCAGGGCGGCCAGCGCGGTGATCCCGGAGAGGGCACGCTCGAAGCGCCCGTGGGCGATGTCCCACTCGGCCAGGTCCAGCCCGCCTCCCCGGGGGCGGCCTCGCTCAGCGGTGTGGGGCGAACTCGTCGACCTTCTCCCGCAGGGCGGCGATGGCCCCCCGCAGACCGGCCCTGGGCTCGGCCGCGAGGGAGGAGGCGAAGGCGCGCGCCTGCTCCATCGTCACGTGCGGCGGCAGGGGCGGCTCCTCCGGGTCGGTGAGGGCATCGATGACCACCGGGCCCTCGGCCGCCAGCGCGCGCTCCCAGGCCTCGTCGATCTCCTCGGGCCGCTCCACCCGGATCCCCTGGAGCCCGATCAGGCGCGCGTAGGCGGCGTAGTCCAGGGGCGGGATGCGCTGCGAGTCCTCGAACTTGGGGTCCCCCTCCATGACCCGCTGCTCCCAGGTGACCTGGTTGAGGTCCTCGTTGTTCAGCACCAGCACCACGAGGCGCGGGTCGCTCCACTCGGAGCGGTAGCGGCAGGCGGTCAGGAGCTCGGCCATGCCCCCCATCTGCATGGCCCCGTCGCCGACCGTGGCCACCGCCAGCCGGTCCGGGAAGGCGAACTTGGCGGCGATGGCGTAGGGCACGCCCGGCCCCATCGTGGCGAGGTTGCCGGAGAGGGAGAGCTTCATCCCGCTCCGGGCCCGCAGCTGGCGGGCGAACCAGTTCGCCGCCGAGCCCGAGTCGGAGGTCACGATGGCGTCCTGGGGCAGGCGCCGCGACATGGCGGCGAAGAGCGCCTGGGGTCGCAGGCGGCCGTTCTGCAGCCGGGGCTCGGCCTGGTCCTCCATCAGCCGCCACCAGTCCGCGACGCTGCTCTCGATCTGCTCCCGCCAGCTCCCGTCGCTCCTCTCCCGGAGCCGGGGGAGCAGCGCGCGCAGGGTCTCGGCGCTGTCCCCGACCAGGGCCAGCTCCATGGGGTAGCGCAGGCTCAGCATGCGGGCGTCGATGTCCACCTGGACCCCGCGGGCCCGCCCCTCCTGGGGCAGGAACTCGGCGTAGGGGAAGCTGCTGCCCACCATCAGCAGCGTGTCGCAGCCCTGCATCAGCTCCCAGCTGGGACGCGTGCCGAGGAGACCGATGCCGCCCGTGCAGTAGGGAACGTCGTCGGGCAGGACGCCCTTGCCGAGCAGCGCCTTGGCCACCCCGGCGCCGAGCCGCTCCGCCACCTGGGCCACCTCCGAGCTGGCCCCGAGAGCCCCCTGGCCGACCAGCATGGCGACCCGCTCCCCGGCGTTCAGGATCTCCGCTGCCGCGTCCAGGTCCTGCTCCCGGGGCAGCACCCGGGGCGGCCAGTAGCCCACCCCAGAGTGGGCCGTGTGGGTGGCGTGGGGAGGCTCCTCGGCGGCCATGTCCTGGACGTCGGCGGGCAGGATGATGCAGGTCACGGTGCGCTCCGCCGCCGCCGTGCGCAGGGCACGGTCGACGACGTGGCGCAGCGCCGAGGGGGTGTTGACCTGCTCGCAGAAGGAGCCGGCCACGTCGGCGAAGAGCTGGAGCAGCTTCACCTCCTGCTGGAAGGCGGAGCCCAGGGCCCGGACGTAGGTCTGGCCGACGATGGCCAGCACCGGCTGGTGGTCCAGCTTGGCGTCGTAGAGCCCGTTCAGCAGGTGGATCGCGCCCGGACCCGAGGTGGCCATGCAGACCCCGGTCTCGCCGGTGAACTTGGCGTGCGCCGTGGCCATGAAGGCGGCCATCTCCTCGTGCCGGGTCTGGACCAGGCGGAGCCCGTCCCGGTGGCGCTCCAGGGCGCCCATGACCCCGTTGATGCCGTCCCCGGGGTAGCCGAAGACGTGCCTCACCCCCCACTGCTCCAGGCGCTCGCAGAGCGCGTCCCCGACCGTCCTGCTCACTGCGGCACCTCTCCACCGCCAGCCGATCCCGACGGCACCTGCCGTCGCCGCGGTGCCCCGTCTAACGTGGGCGCACGGCCCCCGTTTCGACCTCGCCCCGATCCAGCGACGGCGGCCGGGCCGGGCGCCGATACGATCCTCGACAGAGGTCCGAGTCTGGAGGTGGCGCGTGCCCAGAGCCCCCGGGGAGGCCGACCAAGGACCCGGGCCGCTGCCCTCGGGCGTCCAATCCGAGATCCGCCAGGGGGAGCAGCGGGCGGTGGTGACCGAGGTGGGAGCGAGCCTGCGCCAGTACTGGGTCGGCTCGGAGCCGCTCCTGGACGGGTTCGAGGCGGAGGAGCGCAGCCAGGACGGCCGCGGCCAGCTGCTGCTGCCCTGGCCGAACCGGATCCGCCAGGGTCGCTACCGCTTCCAGGGACGGGACCAGCAGCTGCCGCTCAGCGAGCCGGCACGGGGCAACGCCATCCACGGGCTGGTGCGCTGGGAGCGCTGGCAGTTGACCGAGAGGGAGCCCCACCTGGTCCGGCTGCGGCACCTGCTCCACCCCCAGCCCGGCTACGACTTCACCCTGGAGCTGGAGGCGAGCTGGTCGCTGGGGCCGGACGGCCTCCGCCACGATCTGCGCGCCACCAACGTGGGCGCCTCCCCCCTCCCCTTCGGGTCCGGCGCCCACCCCTACCTCCGGCTCCCCGGGCTGGACCTGGACCGCTGCTGGCTCAGGGCGCCGGCCTCGCTCTGGCTGGAGTCCGACCCCGATGGCATCCCCCGGGGCACGCCCCGGGAGGTCTCGGGAACCGGGATGGACCTGCGCCGGCCCCGGCCGCTGGCGGGGCTGCGGCTCGACACCGCCTTCAGCGGCCTGGAGTGCCGCGCCGGTCGCTGGACGGTCGAGCTGAGCTCCCCCGGGACCGCGCATCGGCTCCAGCTCTGGGCCGACGCCGGCCACCCCTACCTCATGCTCTTCACCGGGGACTCCCTGCCCCACCGCCGCCGCCAGGGCATCGGGGTGGAGCCCATGACCTGCGCGCCCGATGCCTTCCGCAGCGGGGCGGGGCTGCTGACGCTGGAGCCGGGGGAGACGTTCCGGGGCAGCTGGGGCATCCGCTACACATGAGCGACGGCCCCCTGATCGAGGCCCTCGAGGTGAGCGCCCACACCATCCCCACCGAGCTCCCGGAGGCCGACGGGACGCTCCGCTGGGACCGCACCACGGTGGTCCTGGTCCGGGTCCGGGACAGCGCTGGCGGCGGGGGCCTGGGCTACGCCTATGGCACCCCCGCCATGGTCCGGCTGATCGAGGAGGTGCTGGAGCCGGAGCTGCGCGGCCTCTCCCTGGAGCGACCCCGGGAGGCCTGGCTCCGGATGGTGCGCGCGGTCCGCAACCTGGGCCGCCCCGGCCTCTGCTCCATGGCCATCTCGGCGGTCGACATCTGCCTCTGGGACGCCCTGGCGCGCCACCGCCGGCTTCCCCTGCACCGACTCCTGGGAGGCTCTCGCGACCGCCTCCCCATCTACGGCAGCGGTGGCTTCACCAGCTACGACGACGCCCAGCTGGAGCGCCAGCTGGGCGGCTGGGCAGAGGCCGGCATCCCGCGCGTCAAGATGAAGATCGGCGTCGACCGGGGCCGGGACCCGGAGGAGGACCTTCGCCGCATCGGCCTGGCCCGGCGCTGCGTCGGCGACGGCGTGGAGCTGATGGTCGACGCCAACGGCGCCTACGACCGCACGACGGCGCTCCGCCTCGGCCTGGAGGCGGCCCGGCGGTGGGCCGTCGTCTGGTTCGAGGAGCCGGTCAGCTCCGACGACCTGGAGGGTCTCCGGCAGCTGCGCCAGGCGCTGCCGCTGGACCTGGCGGCGGGCGAGTACGGCTACCAGCTGAGCTACTTCCAGCAGATGCTGGGGGCCGGCGCGGTGAGCGTGCTCCAGGCCGACGTCTCCCGCTGCGGCGGGATCACGGAGTGGCTGCGGGTGGCGGACGCCGCCGCCGCCGCCCAGGTCCCGCTCTCCTCCCACTGCGGCCAGACCCTCCACCTGGCGGCCGCGTCGGTGGCGCCCAATCTCCGCCACCTGGAGTACTTCCACGACCACCAGCGCATCGACGAGATGCTCTTCGAGGGCCTGCCCCGGCGCCTCGGGGGAGAGCTGGAGCTCTCCCCCGAGGCGGGTCTCGGCCTCCAGGTGAAGGAGTCGGCGGCGGCCGCCTGCCGCGTTTCCTGAGCCTCGGGCTCAGGCCCCGCCGCCGCCGTCCGGGTGCGGCTGGCGGCCCCACCAGTGGTGCCGGCCCACGGCCGCCACCAGCTGGAGCTTGGCGCCAGCCTCCTGGATCGCCTCGTGGAGCGCGCCCAGGCCCTCCAGGTCGACCCCGTCCCGGGCCAGGACGGCACCACCCCCTCCGGGATGCGCTCGTAGTCGAAGTGGGTGATCTTCTCGCGCAGGTGGATGTCCTCGAGCAGGGAGGGGCCGCGCTCACCCGCGCGCAGGCTGTTGTCGGTGTCGTCGACGGCGACCCCCGCGGGTGTCGTCAGCGCCTCGCCCTCCTGGGCCCAGCTGAACCCTCGGGCGGCCATGGTCGAGGACGTTGCCCGGCGGCGCCCCCGGGCCATCCCCGGCCGCCGGTTATAGTTCGGCCTGCTGGGCGCGCCCGGGCCGGCTCGGCGCGGCCGCGGGCGGCCGGAACCGGCCGCCTCGTGCACGGAGAGCGCCAGCCTGGCCGAGGTAGCTCAGTCGGTAGAGCACGGGTCTGAAAAACCCGGTGTCGGCGGTTCGATTCCGCCCCTCGGCACCGGCGGCGCCGGCGGCCCGGTCAGACCGCCAGGCGGGCCAGCCCGGGGGCCTGGGCCATGGGCTGGCGCAGCGGCTCGGGCCGGCCCAGGAGGAAGCCCTGCCCGTAGGGCACGCCCAGGCTCCGGAGCGCCGCCAGCTCCTCCCGGGTCTCGATCCCCTCCGCCACTAGGGCGGCGTGGAGGCTGCCGGAGAGCTCCACCAGGGCCCCGGTCAGGGCCCGGCGCACCGGGTCCTGCTCCAGGTTGGCGATCATGGACCGGTCCAGCTTGATGACGTCGGGCCGGAGCCGGATCACGTGCTGCAGGCTGGAGATGCCGGCCCCGGTGTCGTCCACCGCCAGGCGGGCGCCCAGGGTGCGCAGCTTGCGCCGCACCTGCTCCACCAGGTCGTAGTCCTCGACCGAGGCGTGCTCGGTCAGCTCCACGACGATGCGGTCGAAGGCGTGGCCGCGGAGCGTGGCCATCAGCCCCGGGGAGCAGAGCGTCTCGGGCGAGACGTTGACGCTGAGGTAGGTGCCGGGCGGCAGCAGGGGGATCTTCTCCAGGGCCCGCGCCACCGCCGCCAGCTCCAGCTCGCGGCCGAGGCCGACGCTGGCGGCCTCGGCGAACCACTCGTCGGGCGGACGCTGGGGCGCGACCGAGAAGCGGGAGAGCGCCTCCACCCCGATCATGCGCTCGCTCCTCAGGTCCACGATCGGCTGCACGTGGACCTCCCAGCCCGGGCCCGCCAGGAGGGACTCGATGCGGCGCGCGACCCGGGCCCGCTCCGCCTCCGCCAGCTGGCGGACCCGGCGCTCCTCGGTGATCTCGGACTGGAGTCGGTCGGAGTACTCGGCCAGGCGCTGGTTGAGGGCCCTCGTGTGGAGCAGGTTGCGCACCCGCAGGACCACCTCGGTGCGGTCCACCGGCTTGGTGAGGAAGTCGTCGGCGCCGCCCTCCAGGGCCCGCTCCCGGGCCCCCCGGGTGTGGTCGGCGGTCATCACCAGGATGGGCATGAACTCCATGGGCCGGAGCCGGGCCCGCAGCTCGGCCATCAGCTCCGGCGCCTCCAGGCCGGGCATGTGGAGGTCGAGCAGGACCAGGTCCGGGTTCGAGGTCTGGAAGAGGGGCACGACCCGGTCGGCGCGGCTGGTGCTGACCACCGAGCGGTAGCCGGCCCGGGAGAGGATCGCCTCCAGGAGGCGCAGGTTGGTCGCCACGTCGTCGGCGATGAGGATCGTCGGCCCGCTGTCAGCCATCGGCAAACTCCCGCCCGTCACCCACGTAGCAGGCGATCCGCTCCAGCAGCTGGGCCGGGTGGAGCGGCTTGGGGATGAACTCGTCGCAGCCGGCCTCGGCGATGGCGGCCTGGTCCTGGGGCAGGACGCTGGCGCTCACCGCGATCAGGGGCACGGCCCGGGTGCTGGGACGGGAGCGCAGCTCGCGGGCCAGGTCGAGCCCGCTGCCGTCGGGGAGCCGCACGTCGAGCAGGACCAGGTCCGGGGTCTCTGCCGTGAGCCGCTCCCGGGCCTCGCCCAGGCTGGTGGCGGCCAGCACCCGGCAGCGCCGCCGGGCCAGGATGGCCCGGGTCAGGATCATGTTGCGGGGGTCGTCCTCCACCACCAGGATGGCGGGCGCCTGGGCCTCAGACACGCTCCAGCACCGGCGCCTCCCCGGAGGCCCGGGAGAGCCAGCCGGAGAGTCCCTGGAGCGCGCCGTCGCCCTTCTCGACCACCGCCAGCACGTGCCCGCGCAGGCGCTCCCTGTCCGCCTCGCTGATCTCGGCGGCGGAGACCACGATGACCGGGATCCGGCTGGTGCGCTCCTCCGCCCGGAGCCGGCTCAGCACCTCGAAGCCGTCCAGGTCCGGCATCAGCAGGTCGAGGAGGATGCAGTCGGGGCGGAGCTCCCTGGCCAGGCGCAGGCCCTCGGCCCCTCCGGCGGCGCCCACCACCTCGGTGTCGGGCGCGCTCAGCGAGGCCTGGTAGAGGCGCAGGGCGCTGGGGTCGTCGTCGATGCCCAGCACCAGTCGCTTCCCGGCGGCCCGGCCGTGCTCGCTCTCGAGCCGCGCCAGCGCCTGGAGCAGCTGCCCCCGGTTGATCGGCTTGACCAGGTAGTCGACGGCCCCCAGGGCCAGGCCCAGCTCCCGGTTCTCGACCACCGAGACCACCAGCACCGGGATCTCCCGCGTGGCCGGGTCGGCCTTCAGCCGGTTCAGCACCTGCCAGCCGTCGATGCCGTCCAGGAGGATGTCCAGGAGGATGGCGAGGTAGCCGCCGGAGGCGGCCCGGGCCAGCCCCTCCTCGCCGCTGCTGATCCGGTCCACGGAGTAGCCGGCGCCGTGTAGGTAGATCTCGAGCAGCCGGCTGGCGGTGTCGTCGTCCTCGATCACCAGCACCCTCCTCCCCGAGCGGCCCTCGACCGCCGGGCCAGCGGCGGGCGCTGGGGGCGCGACGGGCGGCGGGGTGAGCGGCAGCCGGACCGTGAACTCGCTCCCCCGACCCGGCTCGGAGCGGAGCTCGAGGCGGCCGCCGTGGAGCTCCACCAGGCGACGGGTCAGGGCCAGGCCGAGCCCGGTTCCCTCCGTCTGCTCCGCCGCCAGCTTGCCCTGGACGAAGGCCTCGAAGATCCGCTCCTGGTCCTCGGGGGCGATGCCCGGGCCGGTGTCGCTGACGGCCCAGCTGATGCTCTCCGCCTCGACCCCGATCCGGAGCCGGACGGAGCCCCCCTCGGGGGTGAACTTGATGGCGTTGGAGAGCAGGTTGTAGGCGATCTGCCGGAAGCGGCCGGGATCGACCCGTGCCGGCAGCGAGGCGGGCGCCTCCACCTGGAGCCGGACGCGCTTGCGCGCCGCCACCGGCTCCATCGACTGGAGCGTCTCGGCGCTGAGCTGGGCCAGGTCCAGCTCCTCGGGACGGAGCTCCAGCCGCCCCGCCTCCACCTTGGAGAGGTCGAGCACGTCGTTGATCAGGTCGAGCAGGTGCATGCCGGCGTCACGGATGTGGCCGGCGAACTCCGTCGTCAGCTCGGCGTCGCCGGCCTCGGCGGGGTCCAGGAGCAGCTCGGAGAAGCCGATCACGGCGTTGAGGGGAGTGCGCAGCTCGTGGCTCATGGCGGCCAGGAACTCGCTCTTGGCGGCGCTGGCCCGGGCGAGCTCCTGGTTGGCCCGGCGCAGGTCGTCGGCGAGGCGGTAGCGGGCGGCCACCTGGAGCGCCAGGGCGCCGCAGTTCTCGATCAGGGCGAGGTCGTCGTCGACGAAGAGGGGGTCACCGCTGAGGCGGCAGACCACGGTCGCGCCGGGGCCAGTCTCGGGGCCGCAGCGGACCCTCACCTCGGTGCCCTCTCGGCCCGAGACCTCAGCCGCCTCGGGCAGGGAGCCGACCCCGGCGGCCCGGACCGGGCCCGAGCCGTCGGCCCGGTCGACCAGGACCAGCACCGACTCGGAGCCGCTGATGGCGGCCGCGGCGTCGGCCAGGCGGTGCCAGACCTGCTCCGCCCCGCCCCCGCTCTCCTCGTTCAGCTCGCGCACGAAGCCGTAGGCGACGGCGCGGCGTCCCAGCTCCCGGGCCAGGCGGGGCGGGACGAAGGCGAAGAGGTAGCCCAGCGCCGCCGCCAGGGCCACCGCCTGGTCGAGGCCGCTGAGGGCATCGCCCAGGAGGCCCCGGGCCCGGAAGGCGGTGAGCAGGATGGCGGCCCCGAAGAGGCCGCTGGCCAGGGCCGCCGTCCCCATCCGGGCCCGGGCCACGCCGGCCCGGCGCCGCGCCTCCCGGGCCAGGTAGAAGGTGGCCAGGCCCTCGGTGGCGATGAAGTAGAGGACCACGGGCAGCACCGCCAGCACGTCCCACGGCTTGGCCGCACCGTGCCCCAGGCAGTAGAGCCCGACCACCAGCAGCAGCCCGAGCAGGGGCCAGCGCTGGGCCCGGATCGGCAGCCGCCGGAAGTGGGCCACGACGCGGAGGGTGAGGAAGGGCTGGGCCGCCAGCAGGGCCACCGCCAGGTCCCCCGTGGTGGTGGCGCCCCCCGGCAGCAGCGGGCGCAGGAACCCCAGTGCCAGCAGCAGGGCCACCGAGCCGAAGACGGCGGCCACGTCGCGCTCCAGCGGGCGCCGACGGCGCAGGAAGCTGACCAGGGTGGCCAGGAAGATGCCGTAGAAGGCCAGCTCCAGGACCGCGATCAGCACCGGGCGCCCTCGTGGCCCGCCCGCGGGGCGGCCTCCAGCCTTCGGCGCCCGCCGGGCGGGCGCTGCCGCACCTCCCCCGCTCCGGGTCTCTGACCCAGCTGCATGTCGAGGGCCTCCGCCGCGGATGGGCCCATTGGGCCGGTCGGCACACCCGCTCGCGCTTCGAGGATGGACCCGGGATCGCCCACCGCGAGTGAACAGGAGCACCAGTTTCGGCAACGCTCCGGTTCCGCCCCTGCAACGGGCCCGCCCGAGCTCGCCCCCCGGGAGCATCGGGCCGCCCCTACCATCGACTCCGACGCCGGGCTCGAAGGAGGCACGGATGAAGCGGCTCTACCCCCTCTTCCTGGGCGAGGCCTGCTGCGACAAGGAGGTGATCTCGCCCGGGGTCAGCGACGGCCAGCGGGTCCACATCCCCATCGCCGGCTACCTCGTGGCCACCGACGCCGGCCGCCGGGTGCTGGTCGACACCGGCATCCACCGCAGCCACATCGAGGACCCCGACCGCACCTTCGGAGGCACCGAGTTCGCGGCCAAGCTGCGGCCCGCGATGCGGCTGGAGGACACGGTAGACGCCCGCCTCGCCCCCCTCGGCCTGCGCGCCGGCGACGTCACCGACGTCGTCAACACCCACCTCCACTTCGACCACGCCGGCAACAACGACGCCTTTGCCGGCGCCCGCTTCTGGGTGCAGCGCTCCCACTACCAGGCGGCGCTGGACAACCCCGCCTTCCCCAACCAGTACTGGCGCATCGAGGGGCTGCACTACGAGCTCCTGGACGGGGAGACCGATCTCGGGGACGGGATCTCGGTCTTCCCCACCCCGGGCCACGCCCCGGGGCACCAGTCGGTGCTGGTGCGGCTCGACAGCGGCCTCAACCTGATCCTCTGCGGGGACGCCATCTACGAGCAGGACAACCTCACCCACGACGCCTGGGAGGGGCACGCGGACCCGGCCCAGGCCCGGGAGAGCGCCCTCCTGCTGGTGGAGCGGGGACGCCGGCTGGGGGCCACCCTGGTCTACGGCCACGACGCCCGCCAGTGGGCCCAGCTGCGCCGCTCTCCCGCCTTCTACGAGTGACCGCGGGGCGGCTCGCCCGGGCTCAGCTCCAGGCCAGGCCGGAGCGCTCCGACCAGTAGTCCTGGGCCGGCCGGGCCAGTACCCGGAGCCCGTCCAGGTCCGAGCCGGAGAGGCTCAGCCGCACCGCCCCGGCGTTGCTCCGCAGCTGCTCCAGCGTCACCGCGCCGGAGAGGACCACGTCGGACCAGGGCTGGGCCAGGGCCACGGCCAGGGCGAGCGCGTCCGGGGAGGTACGGTGGGCCCGGGCCAGCTCCCGCAGTGGCTCCAGCCCCCGCTCCCCGGGCAGCAGCAGGCGGCCGTTGGCCATGGCCTCCTTGACCAGCACCCCCCAGCCCCTCGCGTGGGCCTCGGCCAGGGCCGGCCCGGCGGAGGGCTCGAGCGGGTTCCAGGTGGCCTGGACCACGGAGAAGGGGTTGCGCCCCTCCAGCTCCACGGCCAGGGCGCGCCGGATCACCTCGGCCTGGCGGGGACCGCTGACCGAGAGCCCCACGGCCAGGCCCTCGTCGCTGAGACGGAGCAGCTCACCCAGCACCTCGGGGTCCTCCAGCACGCCGCTCTCGAGGGTGGCCGAGTGGATCTCGTAGAGGTTGAGGTTGGGGCCGAGGATCCGACGGCTCTCCAGCTGCTGGCGGCGCAGGGTGGAGAGGGAGTGGTCCTTCACCTCGTGCACGGGGGCGTCCATGCGCCAGTCGCCGACGTACGTGTAACCCCACTTGGAGCCGCAGGTGACCGGCTCGGGCAGGGGCTGACGCGCCTTCAGCCAGGAACCGAGGAACTCCTCCGCCCGGCCGTAGGAGCGGGCCACGTCGAAGTAGCGCAGGCCCAGGCGGTAGGCCTCGTCGAGCAGCTCGTGGGCGCGCCGGCGGAGATCCTCGAGGCTGCGCCCCGGGGGCAGGTCGGCGGCCCGACCGAGGTTGATGTAGGCGGGCCGGCCGATGGCGGCCAGTCCCAGCCCGAGGGGCGTGACCCAAAGTCCGCTGCGGCCCAGGCGGGTTCTCTCCAAGGGCTCCAATCTACCCGGCCGGCGGGGCGGAGACGGACGCTGTGATTCTGGTCAGAATGGTCGGCGCGGGTTCCGTCCCGCGCGCTGCTGGAGAGGCCGATGACGACTCCCAAGCTATCCGCGCTGGTTCTGGCGCTGGCCCTGGCGCTCGGGTTGGGGGCCGCCCAGACGGGTCCGGCGCGCGTCGCGCAGCCCGCCCGGGCCGTCCGCCACGAGCGCAGCGACGCGCCCGAGGTGGCCCAGGAGGCCGCCGAGCGGCTGGCCAGCCAGTTCATGACCCAGCTGCTGGCCCGTCGCTACCGGGCCCAGTGGGGCGAGCTGGCCCCCCTGGCCCAGGCGCTCTGGCCCTCGGAGCAGGCCCGGGACACCATGCTGGCGGCCAAGTTCCAGGGCGCGGCCAGCCCCATCTCCTTCCGCCTCGGCCGCCTCCGCCGGGAGGCCGGCTGGACCAGCCCGGAGGACCCCGGGGCGAGCGTCGGCGGCGTCTACGAGATCCCGGTCTCGCTCACCTTCGCCGATCCCTCGAAGGTGGGCCCGCCCGGGGTGGTGGCCGACTACCAGTCGAGCGGGCTGGTGGTGGCCAGGACCCGGCTCCTGCTGGGGCCACAGCTGCTGCCCCGGGGCGGGCAGGTCTTCGGACTGAGGCTGGTGGGCGAGGGCCCGGCCGCGGTCGACTCACCCATCATCACCCCCGCCCACGCCCCGGCGGAGACGGCCAGCGTCCCCATCGTCATGTACCACCTGGTCGGCCCCTTCCCGGTGCGGGCCGCCTACGCCAGCGTCTACAGCTACGACATCGACTACGAGCTGACGGTGACCCCGGCCCAGTTCCAGGGGGAGATCGGCTACCTGGTGGCCCAGGGCTACACCGCGATCTCCCTGGACCGGCTCATGGACCACCTCGACTACGGCCTCCCGCTGCCCCCCCGGGCCGTGATCCTGACCTTCGACGACGGCTTCCTCAGCGAGTACCAGTACGCCGTCCCGGTGCTGCGCCGGGCCGGCTTCACGGCCACCTTCTTCCCCTGCAGCGGCCTGATCGGGATCACCAACGGGCACGAGGCCTACATGACCGCGGCCGACCTGCGCCAGCTGAGCCAGGGCGGCTTCGCCATCGAGGACCACACCTACAACGACGGGACCTCGCTCTGGAGCCGGAGCCAGGCCCAGATCGACTACCTGGCCGGGAGCACCGCCAGCCAGCTGGAGGCCATCACCGGGCAGCCGATCCAGTTCATCGCCTACAGCGGACTCTGGCCCTACCGCTCCGGCACCCAGGTGGGGCCGGGGGAGCGGCAGCTCTTCTCCGAGCTGGCCCCCCTCGGCTACGTCGGCGGCCTGGAGGACGACTGGCTGCCCGGCTCCCCCTGGCAGGAGAGCGGGGCCCAGCCCTGGGAGCTGCCCCGGCTGCGCGCCTGGCCCAACGAGTCCCTCGCCTCCTACGCCTCCGTCCTCGCCTACGGCTGAGCCCGCAGCGGCGCCGGCCAGGACGACGTCGCTGGCGCGCAGCACCCGCTCCGCGGCCGAGGTGACCAGGCGGGCCGCCTCGGGCCCGCCCCCGGCCCAGCTGGCCAGGTAGCCGAAGCTGTAGTCGCCGCTGTCGATGCCGAGCTCGCTGCAGCTCACGTAGGCGACGCTCTCCGCCTCCAGCTCGGCGAGGGCCCGGCCGCCGCGGAAGTCGCGCCCGTGGAGCACGGCGTGACCCAGCTCGTGGGCCAGGGTCTTGACCTGGTGCGCCGGGGACAGCTCCGAGCCGATCCGGATCCGCCGCAGGGCATGGGAGCAGTCCCCGTTGCGCCCGCCCCAGAGGGGCGTGAGCTGGACCTCGAAGCCGAGCTCCCGGGCGCGGGCCAGCAGGGGCCCGAGGTGCTGGCTGGGTCCGCTGAGCGCCCGCACCGGGGTGGGCAGGTCCCGGCCCTCGGTCTGCTCCAGGTCGAAGACGTGGGCCACGCGGAAGCCGATCAGCTCCGGAGCCTGGTCCTCGTCTTGGTCCGGGATTGCCCGCAGGCAGGGGGCGAGGATGCGGATGGCCTGCTCGCCCCGGCGCACCTGGCGACCCAGGCGCCGCCAGGTCTGGTAGCCGGCCACCCAGCTGGCTCCGGGGCGCTGGCTCAGGATCAGTACCTGGTTCTGGAAGCTGTAGTGGCGGAAGTGGCGGCTGGCCCGGAGCCAGGCGGCCCAGGCGGGAGAGGCGGTGAGCGCCAGGACACCCTCCCGGAGCCGGTCCAAGAGCTCCCCCCTGGCCCCCGAGCCGCCCTCCGCGGACCATCCCCCGCCGGCCGACGCGCTCACGGCAGGCTAGTCCGTCCAGCCCCCGACGCCGGGGACCCCGGGCCCAGAGCCGCGACTGTCCTCGGCTCAAACGGGCTCCGGGGAGCGCCGCCTCAGCCGGCGGAGGTCGCCGAGCCGGCCCCGATCAGGGGACCGCGCCCCTCGGAGGCGGCCAGCTGCCGCCCATCCTCCTCGTGCTCCGCGGCGATGCGGTAGGCATCCTCGAGCAGGCGCAGACGCGCCTCCAGACGGGCGACCGCGCCCAGCGCAGCGAGCGCCAGCTCCCTTCCCTGGGCGTCGGGAAAGTGACCGAGGCCGGCCGTGGTGGCGGTGAGGGCGGCCGAGGCCTGGTGGCACGAGTCGAGCGACTGCAGCAAACGGGAGCGCTCGGCGGCGTAGGCCACGATTCCCATAGCGGGGGAAGCCGGTCTCGGTTTCACTCGGGCCTCCTCGGGGTCCGCTCAGGGCAACCGGGGCGCATAATTAGATGGGTGAAGTTTCAGCCCGGTGGGACCAGTGGGGAGGCTGGCTCAGACTCCGTCGACGCCCTCGTCGAACGCATGCTCGAGCTCCAGCCGCGGCTCCAGCGCGCCCTGGAGGTGACCATCCCGGAGGAGGTGGCCCGCCAGCTCGGCTCGATCACGCTGCACCAGCTCCAGGCGCTGGCCTGCCTCCCGCCTGAGGGCACCACCATGCGCCACTTCGCCGAGGCGGTGGGCATCAGCGGCGCGGCCGCCACCGCCCTGGCCAACCGGATGATCCGCCAGGGCCTGGCCGAGCGGCGCGACGACCCGGCCGACCGCCGCACCGTCTGGCTGGCGCCCACGCTGCACGCGGCCCGGACCCTGGAGGCCTTCCGCTCCTGGCAGCGGGATTCGCTGTCGGCCCTGCTCGACCGCCTCGACCCGACCCAGATCGAGACCTTCCTCGAGGTCCTGGACAGCCTCACCAAGAGCGTCCCCGACCAGCTCGAGGACGAAGGCGAGTCGTCTCCCGAGAACTGACCCGGCGCTAGGCGGTGGCGGCCGAGGGCACCACCGCGCGCCGGCGCCGCGGCCTCTGGGGAGCCAGGCGGAGGGTCTCCTCCGCGCCCAGCGCCCGGGCCCCCCGGAGGCCCCGCACGGCGCGGTGGACGAGGAGCTTGACGGCCTCCACGCTGCGCCCCATCCGCCAGGCTATCTCGCGCAGCTCGAGCTGCTCCCCGTAGCGCAGCCAGAGGGCGCGGCGCTGGGAGGCGGGAAGCTGCCGGGAGAGGGCCCAGACCTGGCGCGCCAGCTCCCGGGAGACCACCACCTCGGCCGGGTTGGGGCCCGGGTCGGCGACCAGCTCCGCCTCGCTCAACTGCTGGCTGGGCCGGGCCGCCCGGTAGTGGTCCGCCACCCGGTGGGCGGCGATGGTGTAGAGCCAGGGCAGCGCCGAGTCGCGCATCGGTCGGTAGTTGCCGAGGCCCGCCACGGCGCGGCAGAAGACGTCACCGACGAGGTCCTCCGCCTCCGTCGAGCTGCCCACCCGGGCCCGGACGTAGCGGTAGACGTCGCCGTAGTGGTCGAGGTAGATGTGCTCCGCCGTTTCGACGGGAGTCCCCGTGCCGCTCACCGGAGAGACGCCGCTCAGCTCTAGACCGCCCACGCTCATCGGCAGCACCTCCTGTACCACGCGTCGTCGGTTCCCGGCTACGACGTGGTGCAACCCTAGCACGAGCGACACCATGCGTGCGCTAAGAAAACCCATAAAAAGATGCGTTTCATGCTAGAGAAAGTACGTAGGCAAGATGGTGCGCCGGCAGTCATTTTCAGGTCCCAGAAAGTAAGCGCCACGAACCTTTCGAAGTGCGCCGCCGCTGCGCCAAGAGTGAAAGGTTCGCCCTCTGAAATATGTCGCGCGCTCACTGCTCACGTCCGTTAGCAGTCCATTGCTGGCGTTTTCACTGATTTTCGAAACCGGGCGCCAGGGCAGGCGTTAGTCGGGGCAAGACGAGCGCGCGATGTCCGGAACGAGCCGTTCCAGCGATGGCCGTGCTCGACGGGAGATGAGGAGGAAGTGAGAGTGGCAACCGCGATGAGAAGCGATCGCTTGGGCGGGCCGGGGATCGCCTTCGGCGCCATGCCCCTGGGCCGCGGGCCGGTGGACGTCGCCAGCTGGGAGATCAGGGGCGCGCTCCAGAGAGGCCTGCAGCGGCGCGTGCTGAGGACCCACCGCCGGCGCTGCCTGGAGGCCATCGACGGCTGCCTCAACCGGCTCGAGGAGCTCCACCTGAAAGGGGCCCAGATCGCCCGCCGCGACGGCTGCCGCAAGGTGGTGGCCAGCCTCGCGGCCGAGGTCGGAGAGCAGCCGCCCGAAGCGGTCCAGACGGCGCGCACCTCGTACGACCTGCACTCGGCCCTGTTGAACTGGCAGTCCGCCGTGCTGGACGCCATCGTCCCGCGCCGGCGCGAGCGCTTCCCGGATCTCAACCTGGAGCTGGACGAGTGGCCCCGGCCCCGGCGCCGGCACCGCCGCCACCGCGCCCTCGAGACCCAGCAGGCCAGCGCCTGACCTGACTTGAGTCGCGGGCGTCGGGCGCCCCGGAACCGGGGCGTCCGGCCGCTCGCCGGGCACCCACGGCTCCGCCGCCTGCTCCCCTACCTGCTGGCGGCGGCCGTCGTCCTGGCCCTGGTTCTGCTGGCCCAGCCGGCGCTGCTGGCCCGGGCCGCCAGCCGCTTCCAGCCCATCTACGCGCCCGCCGTGGCCGCGCTCTCGCTCCTCTACTACGGCCTCCAGGGGCTGCGCTGGCACCCCCTGCTGCGGGCCGCCGGCATCCGCCTCTCCTGGTCCCGGGCCGTGGTCCTCAACCTGGCTGGCCAGGCGGCCGGGCTGCTCCCGGGCGGGGAGCTGACCCGCGCCGTGCTGGTCAGCGAGGTGAGCGGGAAGGAGCTGGCCGACGCCGTCTCCACGATCACGGTCCAGGAGCTGATCTCCACCCTCGTGGTGATCGCCGTCGCCGCCCCGGCGGCGGCCACGCGGCCGCTGGCGGCGCTGGGCGTGGGCCTGGCCCTGGCGGGCACTCTGCTGGCGCTGCTGGTGCTCGCCTGGGGGCGTGCCTTCGAGGTCGTCCTGCGCCTGGTCGGGCGCCTGCCCCTGCTGCGTCGCCTCGCCCCCGAGCTGGAGCGCCTCCGTGACCAGACGGTGCGCCTGCTCACGCGCTGGGACACGCTCTGGTGGTCCGCCCTCAACGTCCTCCAGGTGGCGGTGACCGTGACCATGTTCTGGCTCCTGCTCCGGGGCCTGGGACTCGGTCTCGGCTGGCCGGTGGCGGCCCTCATCTACGCCGCCGCCCACCTCGCTGGCGCCGTCTCCCTCAGCCCGGGCGGCCTGGGCGGCTTCGAGGCCGCCTGCGTCGCCCTCCTGCTGGGCTTCGGGGTCCCGCTCGACCTGGCGGTGGCGGCGGCCCTGCTGCAGCGCCTCGCCGACAAGGGGCTGGGCACGCTCTTCGGCGTCGCCGCCTACGCCTGGGCCCGGCGCGCCTACCACCTGGAGGCGCGCCGGGTGGTACTGGGGCGGGTGAGGGACGGGGGCGGGAGCGACCGGCGGGCGTCCCGGGAGGCGTAACTGCGGCTGTCGGGGGCGGTTAGTCAGGCTGTTCGCGAGCGGGGCCGGTACCCCTCCGGTACCATGGCCTCGGCTCTGATGAAGGAGGGTCGGGTTTCCGTGCTAGCCGTGCTTCTCTTCCTGCTCCTCGTGGCCATCCTCTTCGGCCTCGGGGTCGCCGTCCACCTCTTCTGGATCATCGCCATCGTGGCCCTGGCCCTCTGGCTGCTGGGCTTCCTCTTCCGCCCCCACGGGGGACGCTGGTACCGCTGGTAGCGGGCCCTCAGCGGGCCGCCATCACCTCGCGGTAGACGCCCCGCGTGAGGGCGGCCATGCGTGAGGCGGTGAAGCGCTGGCGCACCCGCTCCACGCCTGCGGCGCTGATCGCCGCGTAGCGCTCGGGGGCGCCCAGCAGGCCCTGGCTGACGCTGGCCAGCGCGGCCGGGTTGGCCGGGCTCACCACCAGGCCGGCGCGGGGCGGGTCGAGGATCTCGGGCAGGCCCCCGACCCGGCTCGCCACCACCGGCAGGCCCGAGCTCATGGCCTCGCAGGCGACGAGGCCGAAGGGCTCGGCCCGGGAGGGCACCCAGGCCAGGTCGCAGCCGGCGAAGAAGGCGTCACGGTCGCTGACCTCGCCCACGAAGTCCACCCTGTCGGCCACGCCGGCGGTGTAGGCGAGGTCGACGAGGCGGGCCAGCTCCGGTCCCGCGCCCCCCACCCGCAGGCTCAGGCCCTGCCCGGCAGCGGTGCTGAGGGCGAGGACGGCGATGTCCACCCCCTTGGACTGGCCCAGCTGGGCCAGCACCCCGGCGCGGCGCCCTCTGGGCCCGGGGCGGACCCGGGCGGTGAGGGGCACGATGCCGTTGGGGATCACCCGCAGGCGCCGCGTGTCCGCGCCCGTCTCGCCGGTGAGGAATTCGGCGACGGCGTTGGAGACGGCGATCTGGAGGGACGCGGACCGGGCCAGCCGGTGCATCTCCAGGCGGTGCAGGGCGAGCCGGGCCGGACTGGCCGTGAACCAGCCGTCCAGGTGCTGGGTGTGGACCTGGGGGGCCCCGGGGTGGGCGCGCCGCACCAGGGCCCCGGCCCGCAGTCCGTGGCTGTGGACGACCTGGGCCCCGAAGCGGCGCGCCAGCTGGCGCAGCCGGATGGGGGCGGCCGCCCCGGCCCGCCCCCGCATGGACATCGGGGCCACCGGGATGCCGGCCCCCCGACAGCGCTCCGCCAGCGTCCCCGGCGGGCAGGCGACGAGCGTCTCCCAGCCCGACTCGGAGAGCTCGCGGGCCAGGGTCAGGACGTGCTCCGGCCCGCCGCTGCGGGAGCTGTCCGCGATCACCAGCAGCACCCGCGACTCGCCGCTCACCGCGGCCATTGTTTCACCTCCTCCGGCGGCGACCGGCTACCATCGGTCGGATCTTGAGCGCCCGTGCCGCGGCCGAGGAGCACGTGCTGGTGGCCGTGGCCTGGCCCTACGCCAGCGGGCCCCGCCACATCGGGCACGTGGCCGGCTTCGGGGTCCCCTCCGACATCTTCGCCCGCTACCAGCGGCTTCGGGGCGCCCGGGTGCTGATGGTCAGCGGCACCGACGAGCACGGCACCCCGATCCTGGTCGCCGCCGACCGCGAGGGGGTCAGCCCGAGGGCCATCGCCGACCGCTACAACTGGGTCATCGCCGAGGACCTGCTCCGCCTCGGCCTCAGCTACGACCTCTTCACCCGCACCACCACCGCCAACCACGCGGCCGTGGTCCAGGACGTCTTCCGCACCCTCCACGACAAGGGCTACCTGATCCGGCGCAGCCAGCTGGGCGCCTTCTCCGCCGCCAGCGGCCGGGCCCTCCCCGACCGCTACATCGAGGGAACCTGCCCCCACTGCGGCTTCGAGGGGGCGCGCGGCGACCAGTGCGACAACTGCGGCCGGCTGCTGGAGCCGACCGAGCTGCTCTCGCCCCGCTCCCGCATCGACGGGCAGCCACCCGTCTTCCACGAGTCGGAGCACTTCTTCCTCGACCTGCCCGCCTTCCGCTCCGCGCTCACCGAGTGGCTGGAGGCGCAGCACGAGTGGCGGGCCAACGTCCGCAACTTCTCGCTCAAGCTGGTCGCGGAGCTGCAGCCGAGGGCCGTGACCCGCGACATCGACTGGGGGGTGCGGATCCCGCTGGAGGGCTTCTCGGAGCGCTCCGACAAGCTCATCTACGTCTGGTTCGACGCCGTCATCGGCTATCTCTCGGCGGCCCTCGAGTGGGCCCGGCTGGAGGGCGAGCCGGAGGCCTGGCGGGCCTGGTGGCAGGACCCCGGGGCGGAGCACTTCTACTTCATGGGCAAGGACAACATCATCTTCCACACCGTCATCTGGCCCAGCATGCTGCTGGGCTACGGCAGCGGCGGCGAGGTGGCCGGCGGACCCCCCAACCTGCCCCTGGTCCTGCCCCGCAACGTGGTGAGCAGCGAGTTCCTCACCGTCGAGGGCCAGAAGTTCTCCAGCAGCCGGGGCGTGGTCATCGAGGTGCGCGACTTCCTGAGCCGCTACGACCCCGACGCCCTGCGCTACTACCTGGCCGCCGCCGGGCCCGAGACCCAGGACACCGACTTCACCTGGTCCGAGTTCATCCGCCGCAACAACGACGAGCTGGTGGCGACCTGGGGCAACCTCGTCAACCGCACCCTCACCATCGCCCACCGCCACTTCGGCGAGGTCCCGGCTCCGGGGCCCCTCACCGAGGCCGACCGGGCCCTGCTGGAGCGGGTCGAGGGCGGCTTCGCCAGCGCCGGCGCGCTGCTCGGGGAGGCTCGCTTCAAGGCCGCGCTGGGCGAGGTCATGGGGCTCGCCGCCCAGGTCAACCAGTACCTCGCCGAGAACCAGCCCTGGCACCTCGTCGCCTCGGACCGGGAGCGGGCCGCGACCGTGCTCTACCAGGCCATCCGCTGCATCGACGACCTCAAGGTCCAGCTGCTCCCCTTCCTGCCCTTCAGCTGCCAGCGCCTCCACCGCATGCTGGGGGCGGAGGGCGTGATCGCGCCCATGCCCAGCCTCCGGGAGGTGGGCCCGGTGGACGACCCCCACCTGGTCCTGACCGGCGACTACCGCGCCCAGGGCGTCTCCTGGGCTCCCACCGAGGTCCCGCCGGGGCGGCCCCTGCCCCCGCCCGAGCCGCTCTTCCGCAAGCTGGACCCGGGCCTGGCCGAGGAGGAGCTGGCCCGGATGGCGGGCGACGGGGCCTAGCCGGGGAGGCGGACCCAGGTCCGCGCCGTGGCCACCGCCTGGAGCGGGTGGCGCAGCACCACCTGGAGCTGGCGCAGCGACCCGAACTGGGCCAGCGGCAGGCGGATGACCTGGTACTCCATGGGGCCGATCACCTCGGGGCAGGCCTCGCCGGGGCGGAGGCGGTGGCGGGCGACGGTCACCGTGAGCCGCCAGGCGGGGCCGCGGACGACCCCGGCCAGGTAGGCGCTGGGACAGCTGAGGCGGGCCAGCCGGAAGCCGACGTAGAGCTGGCCCGGCTCGGCGCTGGGGGCGAGGCCGGGCAGGGGACCGAAGGGGAAGCCCTGCTCGACGCGTTGGAGCGAGGTCGAGGCCAGGAGCGGGGGCGGGACGGTGGGGGCCCGGGCCATGGTGACGAAGACGTCCTGGTAGCGGGCGGCGGCGGCGGCGCTGACGGCGGCCGGCAGCGGGGCGAGCGCCAGGAGTCCGAGCCCCAGCCAGGCGCCCAGCAGCCTGCCCCGGGCCCGCGACCTCCTCCGCCGGGATGCCGTCACCACCACGACCGGGAGACGCGAGCGGGGCCGGGGCGCGTTCCCGGGCAACCGCTCACCGGGAGCGGCGGGCCAGCGAGCGGCCCCTCCGGGGCGCCCGGGGTGGAAAGAGGGTCCCCGCATGGGCAAGACTTGGCCCCGTCCGCCCGAGCCCGGCCCTGGAGGGACCCCTTGGATTTCTCGTCGGTGTCGGTACCACTGGCCATCGCCGCCGGGGCCACCTCCTTCGTCTCCCCCTGCGTGCTCCCCCTGGTGCCCTCCTACCTCGGCTTCCTGGCCCAGCAGGGGGCCGGCAGCCAGCTGGGACCGGCCTCGAGCCCGGGCCGGGGCCGCGTGGCCCTGGGATCGCTCGGCTTCATCCTCGGGCTGAGCCTCTTCCTGATCGCCTTCTTCTACGCCCTGTACCACCTCCTCCAGCCCTTCAAGCCGGTCGCGCTGCCGGTCCTGGGCTCGCTCGTCATCCTGCTCGGGCTCGGCTTCATGGGACTGCTCCGCCTCCCCTGGCTGGAGCGGGAGGCGCGCTGGCTGCCCAGCTCCTTCCGGGGCGGCGGCTTCCTCGCCGGCCTGCTCCTGGGGCTGGGGTTCGCGGCCGGCTGGACGCCCTGCATCGGGCCCGTCCTGGGAGCGGTGCTCACCTCCGGCGTGGAGCAGGGGACGACGGCGCGGGGGATGCTCCTGATCGCCGCCTACTGCCTCGGCCTGGGCGCGCCCTTCTTCGTGGCCGCGCTGCTGCTGGGACGGACCGCGCCCATCCTCAGCCTGCTCAACCGGCGCCAGCACCTGATCTCGCTCCTGGGCGGGGCCCTGGTGGTCGCCATGGGCGTGCTGGTGGTGACCAACAACGTGCCCCTGCTCTACAACTGGTTCTCCGCCCACCTGCCCGCCTTCTACCGCGACCCCTTCGACCTCTGAGACGGGCGCCGGGAGGTGCCCGGGTCCCGGGGTAGACTCGACGCTGAGGTGCATCCCAGGCAGCCGACGGCGCTCGACGTCTACGCAGTCCTGGGGGTCGAGCCCTCGGCCAGCTGGACCGAGCTGCGACGCCGCTACCGGGCCCGCGCCCGCGAGCTCCACCCCGACGTCCAGGCCCACCGGCCCGGGCCCACCCGCCTCGACCCGGCCCGGGCCACCCGCCTCTTCAGCCGGCTCCAGGCCGCCTGGTCCCTGGTCGACACCCCGGAGCGGCGGGCCGCCTACGACCGCCAGCGCCTGGGCCGGGAGCTCTCCCCGAGGGCCCGGGTGCGTCCCCCCCGGGCCCCGGCCTGGAGCAGCGGCCCCTTCGCCGGGGTGCTGCTCCGCACCGGTCCCGGGAACCTCCACATCGCCATCCCGGGCGGGCCCTGGGACGTCTCCCTCAAGCAGTTCCTGGCCCGGGCCGAGGAGCTGGGCCGGCCGCCACTGCTGATCGGGGACCTGCCCCCCCACGCCTCCCTGCGCCAGGCCCTCCGCGCGGGCCAGTTCGTGGAGCGCCACCGCCTCACCACCATGGTCGGGCTGGAGCCGGCCGCCGAGCAGCGCGGCGAGGAGGAGCTGGACGACGAGGGCGAGTGGAAGCTGGCCCAGCTGGCGGAGGCCCTCCGGCGCTGGGGCACGGCCTTCCCCGAGCGCCGCCAGGAGCTCCCCTACGCCCGGGACCTGCGCCTCATGGGGGCGCTCTCGGTGGCCGGCTACCAGATCAACCTGCCCCACCCGGGCGGCCTCTACGAGGCCGTCGAGGGCGCCGCGCGCGACCGCCTCGAG
>JASHRA010000023.1 GCA_030038765.1 Candidatus Dormiibacterota bacterium
AGCTCCTCCCAGTAGCTCTGGCGCCGTCGCCGCCAGCGCCGCCGGCTGCAGCGCAGCTCCAGCTCCAGCAGGGCCCCGGGGCGGTCGGTGCGGAAGCCCTGCAGGTGGGGGTGGACCAGGGTCGCTCCCGCCGGCGGCATGTAGTTCCAGGTCAGTACCGAGGACCCGCCCCAACCCAGCTCCTGGCAGCGCTGGAAGTAGCGGACCGCGGCGCCCAGGCCGTCCGCCACCTGGGCCGGCGTGAAGCGGTCGGCGGCCACGAAGTGCTGGCGGGTGAGGCTCACCACGACGCTGTCGAGGTCGGAGGGGGAGAGGTTGGGGAAGACGGTCGCCTCACCCCGCCGGATGCGCCCCTCGGGGGCCAGCTCGGGGGCCAGCAGCGGCGTCACCAGGTCCAGGCGATCGGGGCAGAAGGGGCAGCCGCTCCGGCTCCTCTCGACCACCTGGCTGAGGTCCGGGGGTTCCAGCCGGAACACCGCCGAGTGGGCCAGCCTCCCCCCCAGGCCGGTCAGTGGGTCGCGCCGCAGCTCGCAGACGACCCTGAGCGGAGTCCGCTCCGCCGCCGAGGGCGGGGGCAGGAAGCTGGAGACGCGCCGCTGCCGGGGAAAGCGGATGGTCAAGGGCGGGGCCGGCTCAGCCGCCCGGGGCCTCTAGGTCCCCTGAGCGGGCGAGCAGCACGCTCAGCGCCACGGCGCCGGCCAGGGTGGCGCGCAGGTTGCGTGGCCCGAGGGACACGGGGCGGGCTCCCATCCGGGCCAGCCCCTGGAGCTCGCCCACGCTGAGGCCGCCCTCGGGCCCGACCAGGAGGGCGGTGGGCCGGGCCGGGTCCCAGGCGGCGGAGCTGAGCCCCTGGCGCTGCTCCCCGTCATGGCAGACCATGACCTGGAGCTCGGACTCGGCGGCGCTGAGCCTGGCCACCGCCTCCTCCAGGGGCAGCAGCGGGGCCACCTCGGGCACCCGGTGGCGCCCGGCCAGCTGGGCCGCCTCCCGGGCGATCGCCTGCCAGCGCTGGTGGCGGGCCGCGGAGGCGTCGGCCTCGGGCCGGGGGACGGTGCGCTCGCTGAGGGCCGGCCAGATGGAGCTGACCCCCAGCTCGGCGGCCTGCTCGCAGACGCTGGCCATGCCCTGCCCCTTGGGCAGGCACTGCACCAGGTGGAGGCGGGCCCGGGGTTCGCGCCGCGTCCGCCGCGAGGCGACGATCCGGCCCGTCACCTGGGACGGCCCCAGGCTCTCGATCCTGACGTCGTGCTCGGTCCCGTCCTCCACCACCACGGTGAGCAGCTCGCCCCGTTGGGAGCGGAGCACGCGGCTGATGTGGCGCGCGTCCCGGTCGAGGATCCGGACCAGTCCTCCGGGGCCGAGCTGCTCGGCGCTGACGAAGAAGACGGGCACGACCGGAGTCTATCCCCGCCCCCGGGGTGCGGTCCCCTGCGCCAACTACCATCGGGACGTGGACTGGCCCGCCGGGGGAGAGCTGCGACGGGTGCTGGCCGGCGACGGCACCGCGCTCGCCGTCCACGTCCTGGGCGGGGGCAGGCCGCTGCTCCTGATCCCCGGCCTCGGCACCGACCACCACGCCTTCGTCTGGAACGTGGGCGAGCTGTCCCGCGACTTCGAGTGCCTGGTCCTGGACCAGCGCGGCGTCGGTCTCTCCGAGGCCACGCCCGGGCCCTACTCGATGGAGCTCCTGGCCGACGACGCCGCCGCCGTGCTGCGCCACAGCGCCCCCGGCGGCGCCGCCGTGATGGGGGTGTCGATGGGGGGCATGGTGGCCCTCCACCTGGCCCATCGCCATCCCGGGCTGGTCTCCGAGCTGGTCCTGGGCTGCACCGGCCCCGGGGGCCGGCTGGCGGTCCGGGCGGACCCCGAGGTGACGCGGCAGCTCCTGGGCGGCGACGGCCGGGACCCCGGCTCCGCCTACCGGGCGGCGTCTACGGTGCTCTACGAGGAGGGCTTCCGGCAGCAGCACCCCGAGGTGGTGGAGGACGCCGTCCGCTGGCGCGCCCGCCACCCGGTCCGGCCCAGCGTCTTCCAGGCCCAGTGGCAGGCCATCCGCCACCACGACGCCGGCCCCTTCCTCTCCCAGCTGCGGGCGCCGACCCTGCTCCTGCACGGCAGCGCCGACCTGGTCATGCCCCCCGCCAACGCCCTCGCCATCCAGGAGCGGGTGCCCGGCGCCCGGCTCAGCTGGCTCCCCGGGCGGGGCCACATGTTCTTCCAGGAGGACCCGGCGCGGACCCACCGGCTGCTCCGCCAGCGGCTGCGTCAGGAGCCCGCCGGCGAGCTAGCTGGTTAGCTCGTTCTCATCCCCCGGCCCGATACAATCGCCACCCGCGGCCGGCGCCGCGCGGGGCCCTGGGTAGGCTAGTGGAAGGAGGTGACTTTCTCTGTCGGAGGTGAAGCTTCGGGAAGGCGAGTCGTTCGAGAGCGCGCTGCGCCGCTTCAACAAGAAGATCAAGCAGAACGGGATCCTCACCGAGGTCCGGCGCCGCGAGTTCTACGAGAAGCCGAGCGTGCGGCGCAAGAAGAAGACCATGGCCGCGCGCAAGCGGCGCGCCAAGCAGGGCTAGGCGA
>JASHRA010000225.1 GCA_030038765.1 Candidatus Dormiibacterota bacterium
CCAGCACCAGCAGGCAGTTCCGGGGCAGGGAATCCGCCAGCTCGGCGACCCCCTCGAGGGGCACGGTGGTGGAGGTGGGGTTGTTGGGGTTGGGCAGCAGCACGACCCGGGTGCGCCTGCCCACCGCGGCCCCGATCGCCGCCAGGTCGAGGCGCTGCCCCGTCAGCGGGACCGCCACGCCCCTCGCCCCCGAGCTCTGGGCCAGGATCGGGTAGGCCTCGTAGGAGCGCCAGCCGAAGATGACCTCGGTGCCGTGGCCGGCGTAGCCGGTGAGCAGGTCCCGGAGCAGGGTCAGGGAGCCGCCCGAGACCAGCACCCGCTCCGGGTCCAGCTGGTGGATCGCGGCCAGGCGCTGGGCCAGGGCCACCCCTCCGGCGGGGTAGCGGTTGGCGCCGGCCGCGGCTGCGGCAACCGCCTCCGACACCTCCCTGGAGGGGGGCTCGGGGGACTCGTTGGAGGAGAGCTTGTAGCCGGGCGAGCCGTCCGGTCGCTGCGCCGGCGTGCCCGGCACGTAGCTGGGCAGCGAGCCGATGTGGCGCCGGGGCCGGGGCGGGGAGGTCACCCGGCGGGTCCCAGGACCTTGCCCGGGTTGAGGATGCCGAGGGGGTCGAGGACGCCCTTGAGCTGGCGCATGAGGTCGACGCCGTTGGCGCGCTCCCGACGCAGGGCCGCGATCTTGCCCAGGCCCACCCCGTGCTCTCCCGTGCAGGTGCCTCCCATCTCCAGCGCGCGCTCCACCATGCGCTCGTGGACGGCCTCGGCCCGGGCCCGCTCGTCCGCGTCGGTGGGGTCAAGGACGAAGGTGAGGTGGAAGTTGCCGTCGCCCACGTGGCCGACGATCGGCGCCAGCGTCCGCGAGGCCGTGATGTCGGCCTTGGTGGCCTCGATGCAGTCGCCCAGCCGGGAGATGGGGACACAGACGTCCGTCGCCAGGCTGACCGACCCCGGACGCAGGGCCCGGGCGGCGTAGAGGGCATGGTGGCGCGCCTCCCAGAGCCGGCTGCCGCCCTCGGGGGTGTCGGTCCAGTCCAGCTCGCCGCCGTGACCGAGCACCACCCGGCTCGCCTCCTCGATCTGCTCCGCCACCGAGCCGGGTCCGCCGTGGAACTCCAGCATGAGCGAGGGCGTGACCCGCAGCGAGAGCCCGCTGTGGCGGTTGATGGCGTCCACCATGACCTCGTCCAGGAGCTCGATGCGGGCCAGCGGCACGCCCAGCTGGATCAGCTCGATGACGGCCGAGACGGCCTGGTGGAGGTCGGGCAGGGAGCAGACCGCGGCAGCGCGCCGCTCGGGCAGGCCGAAGACGCGCAGGGTGACGTCGGTGACCACCCCGAGCGTGCCCTCCGAGCCGACGAAGAGCCGGGTCAGGTCGTAGCCGGCGGCGGACTTGCGGGCCCGGCCGCCGGTGCGGACGACCTCGCCCCCGGCCAGGACCACGGTCAGGCCCAGCGTGTCCTCCCTCATGGTCCCGTAGCGGACCGCGTTGGTGCCGCTGGCGCGGGTCGCCACCATGCCACCGAGGGAGGGGTCGGAGCCGGGGTCGACGGGGAAGAAGAGCCCCTCCTCGCCCAGGCGCCGGTTCAGCTGGCTGAGGCGGACCCCGGCCTCCACGGTGGCGTCCAGGTCCTCGGCGCTGACCCTCAGGACCCGGTCGAGGCCGCCGAGGTCGAGGCAGAGGCTGCCGGCGACGGGGATGGCACCGCCCTCCAGCCCGCTGCCGGCGCCGAAGGGGACCAGCGGCAGGCGATGGCGCTGGCAGACCTCGAGGGTGGTGACGACGTCGTCCCGGGAGCCGGCGCTGACCACCGCCAGGGGCCGGCAGGCGGGGTGGTGGGACTCGTCGCGGCTGTGGCCGTCGAGAGCCGCGGGCTCGGTGGAGAGCAGGTCCCCGAGCCGCTCCCGCAGCTCCTGGAGCGCGGGCCGTGCCGCCGGCGCGCTCATCGCCCCGGCGCCGCTCAGCGCTGGGACCTCGAGCGGATCGCCTCCTCGGCCTGGCCCCGCTCGTCCCAGGGCCGGGGGCCCTCCGGGCCGATGATGCTGGCCTCGTGGCCCTTGCCGGCCAGGAGCACGGTGTCCCCCGGGGCGGCGGACATGATGGCGGTCCGGATGGCGGCGGCGCGGTCGCTGTCCCGGTGCAGGTTCTCCCCCGGCCGGGCCCCGGCGGCGGCGGCGGCCTCGAAGATCTCGGAGACGCTCCGCTCGGGGTCCTCGCCCCGGGGGTCCTCGCTGGTGACCACCACCTGGTCGGCCAGCTGGGCCGCGATCCGGCCCATCTCGAAGCGCTTGGCCAGGTCACGCTCGCCGGCGCTGCCGAAGACGACCCAGAGCCGGCCCGTGGTGGCCGCGCGCAGCTCGTGCAGGGCCAGGGTCAGGGCGGCCGGCGTGTGGGCGTAGTCGACGATGACCTGGAAGGGCTGGCCCAGGTCCACCTGCTCCATCCGCCCCGGCACCGCCGGGGTGGCCGCCAGGCCCGCTGCCAGGGGCGCCAGGGGGTGGCCCAGGGCGAGCCCGGCGGCCAGCGCCGCCAGCGCGTTGCCCACGTTCCAGCGCCCGCTCATGGCCAGCTCCACCCGGGCCTCCCCGGCCGGGGTCAGGGCGCTGAAGGAGAGCCCCGCCTCGGTGCGGCGGACGTTCCGGGCGCGGAGGTCCGCGTCCTCCTCCCCGGCGGCGCTGTAGGTGAGGCGGTCGCTGCCGGCCCGGGCCAGG
>JASHRA010000226.1 GCA_030038765.1 Candidatus Dormiibacterota bacterium
CTCCGCCCCACCTCCGGGGCCCGGGGCTGGCTCAGGCCCAGGCCGGTGAGCAGCCCGTGGCCCCTCACCTCGGCCAGCGGCAGGCCCGGGCCGCGCAGCTCCCCCAGCCCGGAGCGCAGCCGCTCCCCCAGCTCCGCCGCCCGCTCCGCCAGGTGGTCCCGGCGGATCACCCGGAGCACGGCGCAGGCGGCGGCGCAGGCCACCGGGTTGCCCCCGAAGGTGCTGCCGTGGTCGCCCGCCTCCAGCACCTGGGCCCGCTCCCCGACCAGGACGGCGCCCAGTGGCAGGCCCCCGCCCAGGCCCTTGGCTACGGTCATGATGTCGGGCACGATGCCCGCCCGCTGGTGGTCCCACATGGTGCCGCAGCGCCCCATCCCGCTCTGGATCTCGTCCAGGATGAGCAGCGCCCGGTGGCGGTCGCAGAGGAGGCGGAGCTGGCGCAGGTACTCGTCGCTCAGGGGGAAGATCCCGCTCTCCCCCTGGACCGGCTCCGCCAGCACCGCCACCGCCGGGCGCTCCTGGTCGGAGAGGGCCTCCTCCAGGGCGGAGAGGTCCTCCCGCGGCAGCTGGCGGAAGCCGTCGGGCAGGGGCCGGAAGGGATCGCTGTAGCGGGCGTTGCCGGTGGCGGCCAGGGTGGCCAGGGTGCGGCCGTGGAAGGCGCCCTCCAGGGTGAGGATGTGGTAGGCGCCCCGGCGCTCCCGCTGGCCCCACTTGCGGGCCACCTTGATGGCGGCCTCGTTGGCCTCGGCCCCGCTGTTGGCGAAGAAGACGCGGGCCGGGAAGGCGCTCTCCACCAGCAGCTCGGCCAGCTCCAGCTGGGGCAGGGTGTAGTAGAGGTTGCTGGCGTGGCAGAGGCGGCCCATCTGCTCCCGGGCGGCGGCCACCACCTCGGGGTGGCAGTGGCCCAGGACGTTGACGGCGATCCCCGCCACCAGGTCCAGCAGCCGGCGCCCGTCCTCGGTCTCGACGTAGCAGCCGGAGCCCGCGACCAGGGTCACGGGCGCCCGGCGGTAGGTGGGCAGCAGCACCCGCTCGGCCCGCTCCGCGGTGGTGCCGTCCGCCAGCTCAGGCATCGTCGGCCTCGCCCTCGATCATGGTCCCCACCCCCTGCTCGGTGAGCAACTCCAGGAGGATGGAGTGGGGCTGGCGCCCATCGATGATGTGGACCGCCACCCCGGCCCGGGCGGCGCTGGCCGCCGCCTGGAGCTTGGGGATCATGCCCTCGGAGGCGGCGCCGGTCTCGCAGAGCCGCTCCGCCTCGTCGACGGTGAGGCGGCTCTGGAACTCGCCCGAGCCGTCGCGGACGCCGGGCACGTCGGTGAGGATGAGCAGCTTGGTCGCCCTCAGCTCGCGGGCCAGGGCGGCGGCCACGGTGTCCGCGTTGACGTTGTAGGAGAGGCCGTCGTAGCCCAGGCCGACCGAGGCCACGACCGGGATCATGCCGGCCCCGGAGAGGGCCAGGACGGGCTCCGGGTTGACCTCCTGGACCTCCCCCACCCGGCCCAGGTCCTGGCCCCGGCTGCCCCGCTGGCGGCGTACCAGGAGGGTGGGGCCGTCCTCCCCCGAGAGGCCCATGGCGCGCCCGCCCAGGCGGTGGATCGCGCTCACCAGGTCGGGCGTGATCTTGCCCGTGAGGACCATCTTGGCCACCTCCATGGTGCGGTCGTCGGTGACCCGCAGCCCCTCCACGAACTGGGTCTCCAGGCCCAGCTGCTGGGAGAGCGCGGTGATCTCCCGGCCGCCGCCGTGGACCAGGACCGGGCGCATGCCCACGAAGCGGAGCAGGACCAGGTCCTGCAGCACCGAGTCGCGGGCCGAGCCCGCCTCCAGGGCGGCCCCGCCCAGCTTCACCACCAGCAGCTGGTCCTGGAAGCGGCGGATGTAGGGCAGGGCCTCGACCAGGGTCTCGGCCCGACGCAGGGCTCCGTCCTGCTCGGTCTGGGGCGGGGTCTCAGGTTGAGTAGTCAGCGTTCACCCTCACGTATTCGGCGCTCAGGTCGCAGCCCCGGGCCAGGGCCCGGGCCTCGCCGACGCCGAGGTCCATCTCGATCTCCACCCGGGGCTGGAGCAGGGCCTGGGCCAGGCGCTCCAGCTCCGCCTCCACGGCCTGGCCGTTGGCGAAGAGGAGCTGGCCCGCGATGGTGAGGCGGCAGCGGTCCAGGGCCAGGGCGGCCCCGCTCCGTCCCACCGCGGCCAGCACCCGGCCCCAGTTGGGGTCGCCGCCGTGCACCGCTGCCTTCACCAGCGGCGAGGCGGTCACGGTGCGCGCGGCCAGCATCGCCTCGCCGTCGCTGGCCGCGCCCGTGACCAGCACCGAGAAGGTCCGGGTCGCGCCCTCGCCGTCGCCCACCACCTGCTCCGCCAGCTCCTCCAGGACCCGGGCCAGCGCCTCCCCCAGCAGCCCCGCGCCGCGGCTGCCGGGCTCCAGCTGGGGCCCACCGCGGGCCCCGTTGGCCAGGGCCAGGCAGCAGTCGTTGGTGCTGGTGTCGCCGTCCACGCTGATGGTGTTGAAGCTGCCGCGGACGCCCTCCCGCAGCAGCTCGCCGAGCAGCTCCGGGGAGGCGCTGGCGTCGGTGGCGACGAAGGCCAGTAGGGTCGCCATGTCGGGGTGGATCATGCCCGAGCCCTTGGCCATGCCCCCCACCTGGTAGCTGCGGCCCTCCAGTTCGAAGTGGGCCTCCGCCTCCTTGGGGTGGGTGTCGGTGGTCATGATCGCCTCCGCCGCCGGGTGGCCCCCGCCCGGCTGCAGCTGGGCGCCGGCGCCCTCGATGGCCGCCTCCACGCGCTCGATGGGGAGGGGTCGCCCGATGACGCCGGTGGACGCCACCAGGACCTCGCCGGGGGCGCAGTCGACCACCTCGGCAGCCCGCTGGACCATGCGCAGCGCGTCGGCCAGGCCGCGCGACCCGGTGCAGGCGTTGGCGTTGCCGCTGTTGGCCACCAGGGCCCGGGCCAGGCCCCGCTTCAGGTGCAGCTGGCTGACCACCACCGGGGCCGCCTTGACGCGGTTGCTGGTGAAGACGCCGGCGGCCGCGGCGGGCAGCTCGCTGACGACCAGGGCCAGGTCGGGGCGGCCGCTGCCGTCGCCCCGGATGTCGGCGCAGCCGACGCCGGCGCTGAAGCCGAGCGGTGCCGTGACCCCGCTCCCGCGGACCGCCCTGGGGCGCGCGCTCACGGCCACCAGGGAGTCTCCTCGAGCCCCGCCCGGGGGTCCATGCCGAAGCGCAGGTTGAGCACCTGGACGGCCTGCGAGCTGGCCCCGCGGCCGAGGTTGTCCAGCACCGCCTGGGCGACCAGGTGCGGCCCCTGGCGCTCCAGGCTGACCCAGCAGAGGTTGGTGCCCCTCGCCTGCTTGGTCGGCACCGGGCGCTCCGCGAGGCGGACGAAGGGCTGGCCACCATAGGCGTCCTGGTACGCCCGGCGCACCTGATCCAGCTCCACCCCGGGGCGCAGTCGCAGGTAGCAGCTCACCTCCAGCCCCCGGGTCATGGGCACCAGGTGGGGCACGAAGGTCACCTGGAAGGGCTGGCCGGCCAGATCGCTCAGCGCCTGCTCCATCTCCGGCTGGTGGCGGTGCCCGGAGACGGAGTAGGCGGAGACGGACTCGTCCAGCTCGCCGAAGAGGTATTGGGACCCGGCCGAGCGCCCCGCCCCGCTGATCCCGGACTTGCCGTCCACGACCGCCTCCGGCTCCACCAGGGCTCGGGCCGCGGCCGGGCCGCAGGCGAGCAGCGTGGCCGTGGAGAAGCAGCCCGGGAGGGCCAGCAGGCGCGCCTCCGAGATGGGCTGGGGAGAGAGCTCGGGCAGGGCCAGGACCGCCTCCGGGAGCAGGCCGGGGCTGGGGTGGGGGCCGCCGTACCAGCGCTCGTAGCCGGCCCGGAGGCGGAAGTCGGCGGAGAGGTCGAGGACCACCGCGCCGGCGGCCAGCCAGTCGGGCGCCGAGCGGGCCGCCTCGCCCGGGGCGAGGGCGCTGACCACCGCCTGGCAGTGGCTGGCGTCCAGCTCCCCGACCAGGGTCAGGTCGCAGTCGGAGCCGGGGTAGACGTCGCGGTGGACCCGCCCGGGCTGGGTCTTGGAGCTCGCCTCGACCACCTCCACCCCGGGGTGGCGGAGCAGGAGCCGGAGGCAGCCGGCGCCGGCGTAGCCGCTGGCCCCGGCCAGGGAGACGCGCAGGCGCTCGGTGGAGACTTGCAAGCCGTCATCGTTGCATATTTATGGCATAGACATACTTGACGCACCCGGCGAGAACCTCGGCGCGGGTCAGGCAAACTCCAGCTAGAATCGAGGCCCGTATTTGGCGCGGAGGCAGAGGAGCCGCTGGACCTCAAGTTCCTACTGATTGCGGACTACGCCGCTGTCAGCGTCGAGGGCAAGCCGAGCATCATGGGGGTCTTCGGGACCGTCAATCCCC
>JASHRA010000227.1 GCA_030038765.1 Candidatus Dormiibacterota bacterium
TGGCGCTGAGCCTGGTGCTGGCCCAGGTCCTGCTGAGCCCCCTCCAGTGGGCCCAGCGGCGCCGCTACATGGCGGAGGCGGAGGCCCGGCTGCGCCGGGTCGGGCCGCTCGTGATCGGGATCACCGGCAGCTACGGGAAGACCACCACCAAGAACTTCCTGCGCCAGCTGCTGGACTCCCCGGAGAGCCCCTGCTTCGCCACCCCGGAGAGCTACAACACCACCCTGGGGGTCTGCCGCGCCGTCAACGAGGGGCTGCGCCCGGAGCACCGCTACGCCGTCCTGGAGATGGGCGCCTACCGCCCCGGCGAGATCGCCGAGATCTGCTCCTTCACCCACCCCAGGGTGGGCGTCATCACCGCCGTGGGGGTCATGCACCTGGAGCGCTTCGGCAGCCGGGAGCGCATCGCCGAGGCCAAGTCGGAGCTCTTTCGGGCCCTGCCCCCGGAGGGCCTGGCGGTGGCCCCGAGCCGGGTGGACCAGCGCCGGATCCTCACCTCGCGGCTGCGCTCCCGGGCGCTCTGGATCGGCGCTCCCGGCGACCGCTGGTGGGCCGAGGAGTTCGCCACCTCGGTGGAGGGATCCTCCTTCCGGCTCCGCGGCTCCGGCGGCGAGGACCTGCGCCTCCGGGTGCCGGTGCACGGCCTGCCCATCGTCCAGGACCTGCTCTGCGCCTGGGCGGTGGCGGCCGAGCTGGGCCTGCCGCTGGAGCTGCTGCGCCAGCGCTGCGCCGGCCTCCAGGGGGTCCCGCACCGGCTCGAGGTGAGCCAGGCCGGGGGGATCACGATCATCGACGACGCCTACAATTCGAATCCCGATGGGGCCGCCGAGGCGCTCCGTCTCCTGGCCGCCCTGCCCGGCCAGCGGCGGGTGCTGGTCACGCCCGGCTACGTGGAACTGGGACCGCTCCAGGAGGAGAGCATGCGCGAGCTGGGCCGGCGCGCCGCCGGCGTCTGCAGCCATGTGATCCTGGTCGGGCCGCGCCACTCGGCGGGGGTGCGGGCCGGGCTCGAGGAGGCGGGCTACCCGGGCGAGCAGCTGACCGTGGTGGCCAGCCTGGAGGCGGCCCAGCAGCGCCTGCCCGAGGTGGCCGGGGCGGGCAGCATCGTGCTCTTCGAGAACGACCTCCCGGACTCGTTCCTGGAAGCCGGTTGAGCCTGCGCGGACGCAGCCTGGGGGTGGTCTTCGGCTCCCGCTCCGTGGAGCACGAGATCAGCATCATCACCGCCTGCCAGGCCATGCCGGTGCTGGCCCAGCTGGGGGCCGAGGTGGTCCCCATCTACATCACCAAGCGGGGCAGCTGGATCACCCGGCCCGAGTTCACCGAGCTGTCCAGCTTCCGGCCCCGCCTGCCCGAGGAGGGCGACCCGGTCCTGCTCGACCTCGCCACCGGCGCCATGCGGGTGGGCGCCGGCGGCGTCTTCTCCCGGCCCCGCGAGCTCTCCCTCGACGCCCTCTTCCCCATCCTCCACGGCACCTACGGCGAGGACGGGGACCTGGCCGGGCTGGCCGCCCTGGCCCGCCTGCCCCAGGTCGGCTGCGACGTCCTGGGCTCGGCCCTGGCCATGGACAAGCTCCGCTCCCGGGCCTTCTTCCGCGCCCTGGGCCTGCCCGTGCTGCCGGCCCGGGGGGCGAGCCGGCCGGAGGAGGCGCGGGCGGCCGCGGCCGAGCTCGGCTACCCGCTGGTGGTCAAGCCCAACCGGGGCGGCTCCAGCATCGGGGTCCAGCTGGTGAGCGGGGAGGGGGAGCTGGAGGCGGCGGTGGAGCTGGCCCTGGGCTTCGACCGGGAGGTCCTGCTGGAGCCGGCCCTGCTCTCCGCCTCGGACCTCAACTGCGCCGTCAAGCGGCGCCCGCCGCGGGTCTCCGAGGTGGAGCGGCCGGAGAGCAGCTCGGGACTGCTCAGCTACGCCGACAAGTACGCCGCCGGGGGCAAGGGGGGGTCACCGGGCGCCAAGGCCGCCTACGGCGGGCCCCGGCGGGAGCTGCCGGCGCGCATCCCGGCACCGCTGCGAGCGCGGGTCCAGGAGCTGGCCCTGGCCGCCTTCGACGGCCTGGCAGGCGGCGGCAGCCCGCGCGTCGACTTCCTCCTCTCGGAGTCGGGCGAGCTCTACCTCAACGAGGTCAACACCATCCCCGGCTCGCTCGCCTTCCACCTCTGGGAGGCCACCGGGGTGAGCTTCCCGGAGCTCCTGGAGGAGCTCGTCTCCGAGGCCCTGGAGGCGACCGAGGAGCGCACCCTCAGCCTCTCCGAGAACCTGCTCGGGCCGACCAAGCTGCTGGGCAAGGCGGGCGGGGGCGGGTGAGGCGGCTGGAGGCGCGCGGGGTCTCGGCCCGGGCCGAGGCGCTGGTCATCCTGGAGGGTGTGGACCTCAGCGCCCGGGGCGGGGAGATGCTGGCCGTGACCGGGCCCTCGGGGGCGGGCAAGACCACCCTGCTCATGATCCTGGCCGGCATCCGCGCCCCCAGCGCCGGCACCGTGCTGGTCGACGGCCGGCCCCTGGCCGAGCTGGAGCGGCCCCGGGAGCGGATCTCGGTGGTGCTGCAGAACCACGGCCTGGTCTCCGCCCTCACCGCCCTGGAGAACGTCACCCTGCCGCTCCAGGCGCGGGCGCTGGAGCCGGGCGAGGTGGAGACCAGGGCCCGGCGGGCGCTCTCCTTCCTGGGCCTGGAGGAGAGCCAGGAGCGGGTCGTGGAGGACCTCTCCGGGGGCCAGCAGCAGCGCGTCGGGGTGGCCCGCGCCCTGGCCGCGGAGCCGGAGCTGCTGATCGCCGACGAGCCCACCTCGGAGCTGGCCGTGGCCGACCGGCTCAAGGTGCTGGCCCTGCTCCGGGAGCGGGCCGAGGCGGGCGCCATCGTGGTCGTCGCCTCCCACGACCCGGACGTGGTGGCCGCCTGCGACCACCACCTGCGCCTGCTCGGGGGCCGGCCCCAGCCGGACTGATCAGCCCTCCGGCGGGGCCTTGTCGGGACGCAGCAGCTCGGCCCCGTCGGGGCGCTGGCGGACCCGCACCAGGCTGCCCGGGGGGAGCACCTCCAGGACCGGCTCGGGCAGCTGCACGCTGCCCTCCCGGGCGACCACGGCGAAGAGCTGGCCCTCCCGCTCCTCGGCCCCCACCAGGCCGTCCCGGATCCTCACCGTGCGGGGCAGGGCGGCCGCCACCGACTCGTCGTGGGTGACGCAGACGATGGTCGTGCCCAGCTGGCGGTTGACCGCGCGGAGCGACTCCAGGACCTCGTCCCGCCCCCTCGGGTCGAGCTGGTTGGTGGGCTCGTCGAGGAGCAGCAGCTCCGGGCCCAGGGCGACGCTGGCCGCGATCGCCAGCTGCTGCTGCTCGCCGCCGCCCATGACCGAGACCAGGCGCTCCGCCAGCTGCTCCAGGCGGAGGCCGCGGAGCAGTCCCAGGGGGTCTGGGAGCGGGCCCCGGGCGTGGGCCCGCCCCAGGCGCTGGGCGAACTCCAGGTTCTGCAGCCCGGTGGCGTAGGGGAGGAGGTTGCGGGAGGGGTCCTGGAGGACCAGGCTGACGCTGGCGGCGCGCATCCGGGAGAGCTCGCGGGAGCTCGCCTTGGCCAGCTCCCGCCCGCCCAGCCAGATGCGCCCGCTGGAGGGCTGCAGCAGCCCGGCCAGGACCGCCAGCAGGCTGGACTTGCCGGAGCTCGAGGGCCCGAGGATGGCCAGCATCTCGCCCCCCTCGATGTCCAGGTCGATGCCCCGGAGCGCCGCCACCTCGCCCTCGTCGCTGGGGTAGAGCAGGACCACGCGCTCGCAGTGCACGCTCATGCCCCGGCCCGGCGTCGGCTGGCTCACCTCGGCTCCAGGCGCAGCTGGCCGAGGTCGACGCGGGCCACGGCGAGGCGCGCTGCCAGCACCGCGGCGGCGCCCAGGACCAGGGCCAGGGCGCCCAGGAGGGCCAGCAGCAGGGGGACCGGGATGGTCAGCTGCAGCGGCGGCTGGCCGGCGTTGGAGGCGAACTCGGGCACGGCGGCCAGGGCCAGCAGGGCGGCCGCCACGGCCGCCAGCGCGCCCAGCACCAGCCCGGGCAGGGCGACCAGGGCCTGCTCCAGCACCAGGGCCCGGAAGAGGGTCCGGTCGGGGACCCCGAGGGCGCGCATCACGGCCAGCTCGAAGGCGCGCCGCCGGGCGGTGAGGTAGAAGGCCAGCACCGAGGCGGCCAGGGCCAGGGCGGCGGCGGCGCCGGCGGCGAAGACGAAGAAGCGGTAGCCGAGGCCGAGGCCGCTCTCCTCGTAGGCGGCGATGGCCCGGGCCGGGGTCTGGACCGAGAGCACCCGGATCCCGTCGGCCCGGAGCCGCGCGGTGATCCGGGCCGGTGCCGAGGCCGCCAGCCAGACGTAGTAGCTGGTGTCCACCGGGGTGCCGCGCTCGGCCCGGATGGCCAGCGGCATGCTGATCAGGCTCCCCACCGAGCCCAGGTTGGGCAGGGCCTGGACCTGGAGGCTGGTGTTGACGTTGAGGTCGGTGCCGTCGAAGTCCTGGAGCGAGTTGTGGACCGGGTTGGTGGGCTGGCTGGCCGCGGTCGAGACCGCCCGCAGCCGGCTCGGCAGCGGCGCCGGGGCCGCCTCCGGGGGGACCAGCTGGGAGGTGCTGTCAGTGACCGTCATGGAGAGCTGGCGGCCGTCGCCGCTGAGGGAGGTGCTGCCGGAGCTGGGGACCCAGTAGTCGGCGTGGTAGATGAGGCCGGGCAGGGCGCGCCAGCTGGAACCGTCCTCCGCCTCCAGCTGGGACAGGTCCAGGGTGTAGTGGACCCGGCCCACCTGGCCCAGGCCGGGGTACCAGTCGGGGTCGAGGTCGGTGACGAAGCAGCCCCCGAGGCAGGCCTGGGGCAGGGGCGCGGTGTAGGTGTGGAGCCCGGGCTGGAGGTAGCCGAAGTCGGCCACCTGGGCGTTGCCGCTGCTGTCCAGGAGGCTGAACTGGAGGTCGGGCGTGGGGCTGACCGCGGGGCTGAGGTCGACCGTCATCCTGGCCGCGGTCCCGGTCAGCACCATGGCCGGCACCAGCTTGGGCTGGAGCCAGCGCTGGATCCGGCGCAGCGTGGCCGGGTCGATCGAGCTGGGCCAGTAGGCGACGCGGGCGAGCCGTGTCGGGTCCAGCGCCAGGAGGTCCTGGTTGGCAGTCCGGCTCTCCATCGCGGCCATGGCGTAGCGCCCGCTGGGGTCGGCCCGGCGGACCGCGTCGAGCAGGTTCACCGAGGCGGGGAAGCTCACCCGCAGCACCTTGGCCGCCCCCAGGTCGAAGTCGGCGCGGAGGGTGCGGTTGGTGCCCGCCACCGACCAGCCGATGAGGGCGAAGCCGGACAGGCCCACGGCCACGGTGAGGATCAGGATCTGGCGCAGGACGGCGGGGCGGCGGATCACCTGGCGCAGCGCCAGCCCCAGGGCCAGGCGCCGGGAGAAGCGGGTGCGGCGGATCAGGACGCGGCAGGCGAGCGGGAGCAGGCGCACGCCCACGATGGCCACCGCGATGGCGATCAGGCCGGGCGCGAAGAGGGCCACCGGGTTGGGGTGGCCGCCGCTGAGCTGGCCCGACGTGGCCAGCTCGACCAGGCCGGCCACGGCGAGGGCCACGGCGGCCCCCTCGATGGCCGCACGGACCGCCGGCGAGGGCCGCTCCGCGGCCGCCCTCAGCTCGTCCACCAGGGGCCGCGTCACCAGCCGCCGGGAGCCGGCCGCCACCGCCAGCAGCCCGCCCAGGAGCGCCGCCAGGGCGGCCAGCAGGCCGAGCAGGGAGAGCGGCACCGGGGCCCCGCCCAGGGTCAGGCGGGAGGCCAGCTGGACCCCGACCCAGGCCAGGGCCAGGCCCAGGGGCAGGGACGCGACCAAGATCACCAGCGGCTCGCCCACGCCGATCGCCAGCACCGAGGCCAGGCTGCCCCCGCGGAGACGGGCCAGGGCCACCTCGGAGCGGCGGGCGGCGGCGGTGCGGACGACCAGGACGTAGAGCACGAAGTCGGTCAGCAGCACCAGCTGGATGGCCACCACGCCGACGATGGAGACGACCTGGTTGGACTGGGCGGTGTAGGTGCTGAGCACGCCCCCGAGGGCGGTCGAGGTGCCGAGGTCGAGGCGGTTGCGGACCTGGTACTGGAAGGTGTCGACCGTCTGGCGCAGGGCCGGGACCTGGCCCGGCTGCACCTGGGTGGGCCGGAGCGCGAACTGGGCCGTCGCCACCTGGCTCATGCCGGTCAGGGTGGAGAGGGGGGTGAAGAAGGCGTCCAGGATGTCCGGCGCCCCGCCGCCGCGCAGGAAGTAGTTGAAGTAGCTGTCGCCCAGCCAGTAGGGGGCGGCCGCGTCGCCGGCCCGGACGATCCCGGTGATGGTCAGGGTCCCCTCGCCGGTGAGCACCCTCTGGCCTAGGCCGAGCCCCAGGAGGCGGGCGTCGCGGGCGGTCTCGGTGGCCTGGAAGGGTCGGCTGGGGCAGCGCCCGGAGACGAAGCTGAGATGGGCGCAGACGCCGGGCCGGTAGACCAGGTCTCCCTGGGCCCCGTAGGGGAGGGCCGGCTGGTCGGTGACCGAGGTGCCGACGTCACGGCTCACCACCCCGGCCCGGTACCAGCGCCGGAGCCCCAGCCGGTCGGCGATCCGGACCGTCTCCAGCACCGGGCTGACGTCGACCACGGGCCCGGTCACGTCGCCGGCGTTGATCTGGGTCCGGTCGAAGGTGGCGCTGACCAGGGTGGCGTGGAGGTCGGCCGAGTCGGCGGCGCCCAGGAAGAGGGGCCCGAAGGCGGCGCTGAAGACGGCCAGCACCGCCACCGCCAGCAGGGCCACGGTCGCGCCCAGCCGCCAGCGGAGCGCGGCCAGGATGGGTGGCATGGTCACCCGAGGGAGACTAGCAAGCGCGGGGCCGGCCCCCCCGGGTGGGGCCGGGCCCTAGCTGCGCCCCCAGACGCGGCGCATCAGCAGCTGGGCCAGCTTCTCCGGGTCGTGGTGGGTCGTGATCTTGGGCGAGACCAGGTCCCCCAGCACGTAGCGGGTGGGCTTGCCGTTGCCGGCGGTGCGGCGGCGGTCGAAGCCGACCCGGTGCACGCCCGCCTCCTGGGCCGTGGGGGAGAGGGGCAGGCTCAGGTTGCTGTTGGCCACCACGTAGTCGAAGAGCCCGGCGCCGACGTAGCGCTCCAGCGCTTCGACGTGGTCGTGGACGGCGTAGCCGGTGGTCTCGCCGGGCTGGGTGGCGACGTTGCAGACGTAGACCTTGATCGCCGAGGTGGAGCGCAGCGACTCCACCATCCCCTCCACCAGGAGGTTGGGCAGGAGGCTGGTGTAGAGGCTGCCGGGGCCGACCACCACCATCTCCGCGTTCATGATCGCCAGCTGGGCCTCGGGGTTGAGCCGGGGGTGCTCGGGGACGAGGAAGACGCGCTGGATGGGCTCGCTGGTGGTGGGGACCTGGGACTCCCCGACCAGCACCCGCTCCCCGGCCACGGCGCAGAGGGTGACCGTCTCCAGCGTGGTGGGCACGATCTGCCCCCGCACGGCCAGCACCCGGCCCGACTCGCGGAGCGCGTGCTCGAAGTCCCCGGTGATCTCGCTCATGGCCATGATGAAGAGGTTGCCGAAGGAGTGGCCGCGGAGCGAGCCCTCGCGGAAGCGGTACTGGAAGAGCTCGGTCATGAGCGGCTCGACGTCGGCCAGGGCGGTCAGGCACTGGCGGAAGTCGCCCGGCGGCAGCACCTGGTACTCGGCCCGGAGCCGACCCGAGCTGCCCCCGTCGTCGGCGACCGTGACCAGGGCGGTGACGTTGCCGCTGTGGCGCTTGATGCCGCGCAGCAGGGTGGAGAGCCCGGTGCCCCCGCCCACGGCCACGATCCGGGGCCCCTTCTGGAGCCGCCGGAAGTCGTAGAGGCGCTCGACCAGGGCCTTGTTCCCGCCCGGGACGAAGGGGCTGAGGAGGGAGCGGGTGAGGTTGTACATGCCCACCACCAGCAGCAGCACGCCGACCCCGAGGAAGATGCCGGCCCGCACCCAGCGGGGCCAGAACTGGAGGGTCAGGTTGTAGGTGAAGGCGGGCAGGTGGGCGCTCTCGTAGAACTCCCTCAGCGCGTAGCTGATGCCGAGGCTGATGCCCACGATGGCGACGATGGTCACCGCGACCCAGCGCTTGACGTGGAGGCCGGGGGTCAGCCAGCGCGTCACGCCAGAACCGAAGCGGGGCCTTCGCATGAACTCGCGCGATCCTAACACCGGCCCGCTCGGCCGACTTCGGCGAAGGCCGCGCCGGACTTCACGATCGCGGCCGGTGGGACCCCTTCGGACCCGGCTTATACTGCGGCCGCGCCCGCCCCGGGAAGTGGGGCGGGGCGCCGAAGGAGGCTGAAGATGGCTGTTCAGGACAGACCGGCCGGCTCCGCCCAGGCGCTGCTCGAGCCCGGCCCCGGACCCGCCGGTGCGGCGCTGCCCGCGTTCGACCGGGACCAGCTCTGGGTCTTCTTCGGGGGCCGCCAGTGCCGCTACCGGGAGGCGCACCTACCGGTGATGACGCACGCCCTCCACTACGGCACCGCCTGCTTCGAGGGCATCCGCGGCTACTGGAGCCAGGAGCGCGAGCAGCTCTACATCTTCCGCTGCCGGGAGCACTTCGAGCGCATGCGCCAGTCCGCCTCCATCCTGGGCATGGGGCTGCCCCAGGAGCCGGAGCAGCTGGCCCAGGTCAGCGTCGACCTGCTGCGCCGCAACGAGTTCCGCTGCGACACCTACGTCCGGCCCCTCCTCTACAAGTCCT
>JASHRA010000228.1 GCA_030038765.1 Candidatus Dormiibacterota bacterium
CGATGCTGCGGCCGGGCTCCTCGACCACGACAGCCACTTCCACGAAACCGAGACCGACCCCGCCGTACTCCTCGGGCACCGAGAGGGCGGGCCAATCGAGGCCCACCATCGAGGTCCAGAGTTCGGTAGGCGCCTCGCCCGCCTCGACCAGGGCCCGCACCACCTGCAGGGAGCACTCCTTGTCCAGGAAATCACGGACCGAAGAGCGCAGCTCTTCTTGCTCGCTCGTGAACTCGAGGTCCACGCCGCTCCCTTCTCCGCGCGGCCGAGAAGCGCGCCCGTAGTAGCCCGAGCCCTCCGCAGGGCGCGGGGGCGGCTGGCAGTGTACCTGACGCCCTTGTCAGGCTCCTTGGTGTACTGTCACGCCCGCACTGTTGCCTGGGAAGACAGTCATGGGTGCCCCTCGGGGGGGTCGCCGGTCCGAGCGAAAGCTCGGACCGGCGATGACGAGGGCCACCCGCCACCCTGCTCGTTGCGTCGTTCCGTTGGCGCGAAGCGACGGTCGGTCGCTCGCCTACACTCTCCGGTGCGCCTCTAGCTCAACGGCAGAGCAACGGACTCTTAATCCGCAGGTTGGGGGTTCAAATCCCCCGGGGCGCACCACTCGCGAGGGGCGCACTCGCACACCGAGGGGCGCACTCGCTCGCACACCGAGCGGCGCACTCCGATGAGCCCTAGATCCGGTGCTCTCGGAAGAGATGATGGATGTGTTCTTTTCGCGGATGCGACCTACGGAATCAGAACGTCAGCGATCGCTCCTGGATCTAGCGTGAATGCGAATCCGCCACGCCAGAGAGTTAGACCAGAACGTCGACGACCGGCTGGGCCAGATATCGCAGCTGCTCCGCCGTGATGGGTGTGGTCTGGTCGAAGACCGATGACAACCAGCCTCTGGTCCGTGCGGCCGCGTCGATCAGCACCGCCTGGGTGGCCGCTCGGACCGCCTGGCGGAGTGCACTGGGTGCATCGACCAGAGCAGCGCGCAACGAGCCATCGGCGTCGAGGTGAAGCAGGAGCTGATAGAGGTCGAAGGCATCACTGCCTCGCTTCGCCACTGGACTGGTGAGGCGGCGACCTTGGATTGCATGCAGCTTCATGGCGAAGAGTGCCGCCGGAGAGGCAAAGGGTGCCGTGGCCCGGACTGTGGGGTCGGCCAGCGGCCACCAGCGTGAGCGGTGTGGCGGTCTCAAGGGCCCACGTGTGGGACGCCACGAACAGGGTCTGGAGCTCGGTCATCCCGTCGAATGACGTCTCGTCGGTCGGCCCGACACCGATCAGCTCAACCTTGGTCCCGGCGACCAGCACCCGGTGTGCCGCCGAGGGGTCCGGCTGAGCGTTCGGAAGGGCGATCAGGGCCTCGACGGCGTCGGGATGTGCCACCTCATCGATCACGGTGTCGACGTCGGTCGTTGCTCGGTGGGCTTGTCCGAGACGGGCAGCTACGGCGACGCCGCCGACAATGACGTAACGCTGGAGGCCGCTCTCGCGCAGTGCCCCAACGGCTCGGACGAGACCCACTAGCGCGGGGCCAGGGAGCACGACGTCAGCGCCAGATGCCACGACCCTCCTTCCAGTCACTCAGGATCTCCCGGCCGCGGCTCTGGTCCTGGGCCAGATCTAGGGCAACCGCCAACAGAGGGGCGGCAGGCCAGTGCTCGACCATCAGGACGGTGTCACCCTGGCTCCGCTCATTGACCAAGAAGGTGGGCGGCACGGCGACCGTCGCTTCGCCGGCCCCGAAGGCTGCAGCACCGAAGCGGCGCGTGGCGATAGAGATCTCCACCGGTCCGGTCACGTAGAGGTCCAGGGGACCCTTACTTACCGACGCGACCGGTGCGCCGTAGGCCGCGGCCGCAGCCGTTCCGGTCAGCCGCCATGAAGGTGCCAACGGGTCAGCCGGCACGAGACCCTTCGGATGAGGAGCGCGGGCGAGCCAAGTCCGATCGGCTCGCCACACGGCCGCCAATTCCCAGAACAGCTCCGGGGAAATCCCGGCCCCGGTTTCGTCGACCAGTCCGGCATCCGCGAAGCGCCGCACCGTGGTGGAAATGGTCGACGGTGCGAGACGCAAGGTCGAGGCGTGTCGATTGGGCGAGAGACTCCGCCCGGGGTGTTGGCATAGCCAGAAAGCGATCGTGATGCCGGAGCGGCCGCTGATGGCCGGGGCCGACGACGAAATTGCCCGTTCCGCAGGCGCCACTTCGAGGTCCACCCGCACACCGGGGGCCCGCAGATGGAGCCAGCCTCGTCGATCGAGCCACGACCAACCGGCGTCCGTGAGGATGGTCCGAGCCTCCGCCGTGATCTTGTCAGCAACCAGCATCCGAGGTTCATCCGATTGTCCGAAACGGTCCACCAGGCTGGAGGCGGTCGCTCCGGTGCCATAGGCCTTCACCTCGAGAGCCATCAAAAAGGAACGGTCGTCGATCGTCAGCTCCAGGACGGCATCCACCTCAGGGAAACCTCGTGCGAGGTCCCGCTCCTGGCGGACCACCGATGTCGTGATTCCCGCGGCAGCAAGCGCGGCCGACGCAGCGTCGACCCCCTCGGCTAAGAGGTCGTTTCGCTGAGTACGTCTTC
>JASHRA010000229.1 GCA_030038765.1 Candidatus Dormiibacterota bacterium
AGGTCGCGCTGGAGAAGCGGATCCCGACCCAGAGCGGCCTGGGCGGCGGCTCCGCGGACGCGGCCACGGTGCTGCGCCTGGCCGGCGACGGGGTGGCCCCGAGAGAGCTGCGCCGGCTGGCGCTGGAGTGCGGCGCCGACGTGCCCTTCAGCCTCGTCGGGGGGGCAGCCCTCCTCACCGGCGTGGGCGAGCGGGTCGAGTCCCTGCCCCCGCTCCAGGGCGGGGCCTTCGTGGTGGCTGTCCTGGGCGAGGTCAGGACCGCTGCCGCCTACGCCCTCACGGAGGAGCGGGACTTCAGCGACGGGAGCCGGGCCAGCCGCCTGGCGGCTCTGCTCCGGGCCGGTCTGCCTCCCCCACCCGAGCTGATGGGCAGCGCCCTGGAGGCGGCCGCCAGCCGGGCTCTGCCGGAGCTCTCGGAGCGCCGCCGCCGCCTGGAGCGGTCCCTCCCCGGCACCGTCTGGGCCATGACCGGGAGCGGGGGTGCCTTCTTCTCCTACCAGCCCGACCCGGACGGGGCCGCCCGGGTGGCGCAGGCGGCGGCCCGGGCCCTGCCCGGGACCCCGGTCCGGGTGGTGCTGCCGCGGGCCGGGGAGCCCGGCCCGGTCAGGCCTGGCTGAGCGCCCCGGAGAGCCCGTCGGGGAGCGGCGGGGTGCCGCTGCTGACCTGGCTCGGGGCCTTGATGCCGAAGTCCTGGCCGTAGTCGCTGAAGTCGGCGCTGAAGCTGAAGCCGATCGGAACCGTGCCGCCGGGAAGGCCAGCTGCGCCGGGGTCGAGCACGGCCAGCTGGGAAAGCTCCAGGGTCAGCGAGGTGCTGCCCGTGTCCTCCACCAGCTTGCCGGTGGAGGTGGAGACGTAGCTGGTCCCGCGGGAGGGGCCGAACTGGATCAGCTGCTCCAGTGCCGGCAGCGCGGTGGCGACCTGGGAGTTGGTGCTGGAGAGCTGGGTCGCCAGCTGGGAGAGGACCTGGGCGTAGAGCTGGTGCACGGCGGAGGCGGGGATCAGGGTCTCGATCTCCTCCACCGCCTGGCCGTCGACCTTGGTCTGGCCCAGGTTCTTCACCTGGGCGGCGTTGCGCAGGTCCTGGCCCCAGCTCTGCACCTCCTTGCGCAGGCTGCCGAAGCCGGGCGAGGTGGTGCTGCTGCTGCTGGAGCCGGCGTACCAGGTCTTGCCGTCCTCTGAGAAGTAGGCCTTGCCGGCGTCCTCGATGAGGTACCAGTCGCGGCTCATGAAGGGCGTCACCCGGAAGCTCACCTCCGCCACGGTCGGGCTCTGCTCGTCGACCACGGCCGTGAACTGGGCGGCGTTGAGCTCGTCCTGGATCAGCGGCAGCTCCTGGCTGTCGGAGGCGCTGAGCCCGGTGATCTTGGAGAGGTCCACGTGCAGCTGGAAGCTGACCTCCGCCTGGTAGGAGGTCCCGAGCGCCTTGGAGTTGGCCGAGGCCAGCACCGCCGCCGCCGAGTGGCCGCTGACCGGCGAGGCGGGCGCCCCGCAGCCGGCCAGGAGCAAGCCCAGCAGGCCCCCCGCCGCCAGCAGCAGTCCGGCTGGCCGTCTCATGGGCCGATGCTACAGCGGATCCCAGTTGCGGACTCCGTGAAACCGAATTGGAAAGGGATCGTTACCCGGCCCTCGCCCCTCACCGGGCGGGTGCTAGGGTTCACGGGTTGAGCGAGGCCAGCCCGCGAAGATCGGACCAGCCCGGGAGCGGGGCCCGGCGCCCAGCCCGAGCCCGGACGGAGATCGCTCCCGCCGCTCTCCCGGAGGTCGACGATCCCCTCAGCGACCCCGCCAACTACATCAACCGGGAGCTGAGCTGGCTCGACTTCGACGTCCGGGTCCTGGCCGAGGCCGAGGACCCGCGGGTGCCGCTCGTGGAGCGGCTGCGCTTCCTCGCCATCACCTCCAGCAACCTGGACGAGTTCTACATGATCCGGGTCGCGTCGCTGAAGCGGCAGCAGGCGGAGCGGGTGCAGAGCACCCACGCCGACGCCATGACCCCCAGCGAGCAGCTGCAGGAGATCAACCGCCGGGCCCGGGAGATCGCCGCCGCCCAGGCCGCCTGCCTGGAGCGCGAGCTCTGCCCCCAGCTGGAGCGGGAGGGGATCCGGCTCCTGCTCCACGGCGAGCCCCTCAGCGCCGCCGAGGCGCTGGCCTGCGACCGCTACTTCGAGGCCCAGCTCTACCCCCTGCTCACGCCCCTCGCCATCGACCCCGCCCACCCCTTCCCCTACCTCAGCAACCTCTCCCTCTCCATCGCCGTGATGCTGACCGAGCCCGGCGGGGAGGCGCCCCGGGTGGCGCGGGTCAAGGTCCCGCCCTCCGCGCCGCGCTTCTTCCGCGCCGGCCCCAAGGGAGCCTTCGTACCCGTGGAGCGGATCATCGCCGAGCACCTGGACCACCTCTTCCCCGGCATGGAGGTGCTCTCCCACGGCATGTTCCGGGTCACCCGGGACGCCGACTTCGACGTCGACGAGGACGAGCCCAACCTGCTCTCCGCCATCGAGGAGGAGCTCCGCGAGCGACGCTTCGGCGCCGTGGTCCGGGTCGAGGTGGGACCGGGCCTGCCCGGGGAGGTGATGACGCTGCTCGAGACCGAGCTCGGGGTCGAGGGCGAGGAGATCCAGCCCCTCGGGGGCCTGCTCGACCTGACCGGGCTGGTGAGCGTGATCGAGGCCGCCGAGCGCCCCGACCTCTCCTTCCCCCAGTTCGCCGGCACCACGCCGCCCCGGCTGCTCACGGTCCAGGACCAGGAGCCGGACATCTTCGCCCTGCTGCGCCGCGGCGACGTGCTGGTGCACCATCCCTACGACTCCTTCGCCGCCACCACGGAGCGCTTCATCGAGCAGGCGGCCGGCGATCCCAAGGTGCTGGCGATCAAGCAGACCCTCTACCGCACCAGCGGCGACACGCCCATCATCGACGCCCTCACCCGGGCCTCCGAGGACGGCAAGCAGGTGGTCGTCCTGGTCGAGATCAAGGCCCGCTTCGACGAGCAGAACAACATCCGCTGGGCGCGCCAGCTGGAACAGGTCGGGGCCCACGTCGCCTACGGCGTTCCCGGGCTCAAGACGCACGCCAAGCTGGTGCTGGTGGTGCGCCAGGAGGAGGGCGGGGTGCGCTACTACGCCCACATCGGCACCGGCAACTACAACGCCGTCACGGCGCGCCTGTACACCGACTTCGGCCTGCTCACCGCCCGGCCCGAGATCACCGAGGAGGTGGCGGACCTCTTCAACTACCTCACCGGGTACTCGCGCAAGCGCGACTACCGCTACCTCTGGGTGGCGCCCATCAACGCCATCCAGAACTTCGAGCAGCTCCTGGAGCGGGAGGTCGAGCACCACCGGGCGGGCCGTCCCGCCGGGCTCCTGGTCAAGGTCAACGGCCTCACCGACGAGCGCGCCATCCGCGCCCTCTACCGCGCCTCCCAGACCGGGCTGCGCATCCGCCTGCTGGTGCGCGGCATCTGCGCCCTGCGCCCGGGCGTGCCCGGACTCAGCGCCAGCATCGAGGTCCGCAGCGTCATCGGCCGCTTCCTGGAGCACGGCCGGGCCTTCATCGCCGAGAACGGGGGTCAGCCGGAGGTGCTCATCGGTTCCTCCGACCTCATGGGCCGCAACCTCTACCGGCGGGTGGAGTGCGTCGTCCCGCTGCTCGACGCCGGCGCCCGCGACGAGGTCCGGGAGGTGATCGAGCTGGCCTGGGCGGACCGGCGCCAGAGCTGGCGACTACGGGCCGACGGCCGCTGGGCGCGCACCGATCCCACCTCCACGGAGAGCGGGCTCCACGAGGATCTGATCGCCCGGGCGGGGGCTCGCCCGCTGGGCTGGGAGGGCCGCCTTCGAAGCGGGGCCGGAAGTGAGTCCCAGCTCGGCTAGCGAATTCGTCCGGGCCCACCACCGGGCCGTGCTGGCGACCCGTCGGCGGAGCGGCCGCCCCCAGCTCTCCCCGGTGCTGGTCGGCCTCGACGGCGGGGGCGAGCTGGTGGTCAGCAGCCGGGAGACGGCCATCAAGACGCTCAACCTGCGCCGCGACCCCGGCTACGACCTGGTGGTCCTGAGCGACGCCTTCTTCGGCCCCTGGATCTCCGTCCACGGCCAGGCCGAGATCGTCTCCCTGCCCCAGGCCCTGCCCGGCCTGGAGGACTACTACCGCTCCGTCCAGGGCGAGCACCCGGACTGGGGCGAGTACCGCGCCGCCATGGAGCGGGAGCGGCGGGTGCTGATCCGCCTCCGCGTGGAGGAGGTCGGGCCCCGGGCCAGCGGGTGACGGCGCCGCTCTCGCCGTCCCAGTTCGGCCGGGCCGCGGAGGCGGTCGCCGAGCGGGCCGCGGGGATGGTCGAGCCGGGGATGCGGCTGGGGCTGGGGACGGGGCGGATGGCGACCGCCCTGATCGCCGCCCTCCGCCCCCGCGTCGTCTCCGGGCTCAGGGTCCAGGCGCTCTGCACCTCGCTGGCCACCGAGCGGCGGGCCCGGGAGGCGGGGATCGAGCTCCTCGGCGACACCCGCCAGCCGCTCGACCTCGACCTCGACGGGGCGGACGAGTTCGACGCCCAGCTCGATCTGCTCAAGGGCGGGGGCGGCGCCCTGCTGCGCGAGAAGGTGGTGGCGGAGCGCTGCCGGCGCTTCTGGGCCCTGGTGGACAGCACCAAGGGCGTCTCCCGCCTGGCCGCCCGCCACCCGCTGGCGGTGGAGGTGCTCCCCTTCGGCTGGCAGGGCACCTCCGAGCTCTGCCAGGAGCGCCTGGGCTGCCGGGCCGAGCTCCGCGGGGGCGAGGAACGCCCCTTCGTCACCGACAACGGCAACTACGTCCTCGACCTCCACTTCGAGGGCGGGCTGGAGCGGCCGCGGGAGACGTCCTCGGTCCTGGCCGGGATCGCGGGCGTGCTGGGCCACGGCCTCTTCCTCGGCCTGGCCACGGCGGCGCTGGTGGCGGAGGGCGAGGAGGTGAGGGTGCTGGGCGACCTCGGCGCCCGGCGCGCGGTCTGAGGCCCCGCCCCTAGGCGGCGCGCCGACGCCGGTTCATGCCCAGGCTGATGCCGAGCGGGATGATCACGCCGAGGAAGCCGGTGATGACGGCGATCCCGTTGGGCAGGTGGCGGGGATTGGACATGCCGAGGTAGGAGAAGTAGGAGGAGAGGAAGGCGGTGATGAGGATCACCACCACCGCCGCCAGCAGCACCCAGTTGCTGTTCTCGGGCCGGCTCACGACCAGGTCGGGCCAGCGGTTGCGCACGAAGCGGAGCACGTTGATCGCGGTGAGGCTGTTGAGGATGAGGGCGCTGATGAACGCGCTCACCGCCACCCCGAAGCGGAACGCCCCCAGCTGGGAGATGACCCAGGCTGAGAAGTTGACCACCAGCAGGCCGACCGGGGTGGCCAGCCCGATGACGGGCAGGATGCAGCTGCGCCAGTCCTCGGGCAGGGGGATGAAGAGGCCGGCCGGCACCGAGCCCCGCCCCCGCCGCACCCTGCTCACCTGTCCCGGGACGGTCCGATCCTTGCCCATATCTCCTCGTCCTGGCCCTGGAGGCACGCCCTGCCGTCGCCCCGACCCGGGGGCGACTCCTCTCCGGCCGGCCACCCAGGATGACCCAGGATGATGGCAGGCGAGCCATGGACCTAGTCGACGCCGTCATCATCGCCGCCCTGGCCTACGCTGCCATCCGAGGCTACCGGGTCGGGCTCACCTACTCCCTGCTGTCCCTGGCCGGGCTGCTGCTGGGGCTGGCCGCCGGGGCGCTGCTGGTGACCTCGCTGCCCCCGGACCTGGGCCACCTCGGCAGCACCGTCCGGAGCGGCCTGGCCATCGCCATCCTGGTCGGCCTGGCCCTGCTCGGGGACGCCCTCGGCACCTGGCTCGGGGCCCGTCTCCGGGTGGGCGCGCTGCGGCGCCGGCTGGGCCCGATCGACTCCCTGGCCGGGGTCGCCTGGGGGCTGCTGGTGGTGCTCGCCACCAGCTGGTACCTGGGCCTGACGCTGGCCTCCGGCCCCTGGCCCCCGCTGTCCAGCCAGATCCAGCGCTCGGCCATCCTGCGCGCCCTCTCCAGCGACCTCCCCCAGGACCCCGCCTGGGTGGGCGCGCTCCAGCACCTGCTGGCAGCCGTGCCCTTCCCCGAGGTCTTCGCCAACCTGGTGCCGCCGCTCCCCGGCCAGGTCCCTGTCCCGGCCAGCCTGGCCGGCAACGCCGCCGTCCAGGCGGCGGCCCGCGAGACCGTCAAGGTGGTGAGCGTGGGCTGCGGCGGCCTGGAGGAGGGCAGCGGCTTCCCGGTCGCCCCCGACCTCGTCATGACCAACGCCCACGTGGTCGCCGGTGGGCGCCTCGCCTCGGTCGAGGTTCCGGGCCGGATCGGCAGCGAGGCGGCCCAGGTGGTCCTCTTCGATCCCGAGCGCGACCTCGCCCTGCTCCGGGTGCCGGGACTGGGCCTGTCCCCACTGGCCCTGGCGGGGACCGCCGCCCGGGGCACCCCGGGGGCGGTCATCGGCTACCCCGAGGGGGGCCCGGAGGCGGTCGTCCCAGGGGCCATCCGGGGCCGCCTGGAGGCCGTCGGGCGTGACATCTACTCCCGGCAGCTGGTCAGCCGGGAGATCTACGTGATCCAGGCGACGGTGGTACCGGGGAACTCCGGTGGCCCCCTGGTCAACCTCAAGGGCCAGGTCATGGGCGTGGTCTTCGCCCGCTCCCTCATCGTCCCCGGCGAAGGATTCGCGCTCACCAGCGGGGAGGTCGAGCGGGACGTGAGCTCGGGCGCCAGCGCCCTGCGCCCGGTCTCGACGGAGAGCTGCGTCAACTGAGGCGGGTCGGCTCGCGGGGTTTGATTAGGCGGACTAATTAGGTAAGCTAAGGGTAGATGCCCCCAGCGATCGCCTCCCCCGTTCTTCCGGACGAGACCATGTCTCAGCTGGCCCTGCGCCTGCCGCCCGCGCTGACCCGCCTCCAGCGCCGGCTGCGGCAGGCCCAGGGCGAGGCGGAGGACCGGCCCGGCTACTTCCCGGTGCTGATGTCGCTGCTGGACCGGGGCACGGCCACGGTCAGCCAGCTGGCGAGCCAGGAGGGGGTTCGCCCCCCCTCCATGACCGTCCTCCTGGGCCAGATGGAGTCTGACGGCCTGATCCGCAAGGGACCGCTGCCCAGCGATCGCCGCTGCGTCCAGGTCTCCCTCACGCCGCGCGGCGCCGCCACCGCCCGCCGGGCCCGCCAGCAGCGGCTGGCCTGGCTCACCCACCGCCTCGGCCACCTCGGCCGCTCCGAGCTGCTGGCCCTGGAGCGCGCTCTCCCGGCCCTAGAGCACCTGGTCGGCGTTCCCGTTTGAGCGCCGCCCACACAGTCCTGGGGCACTCGGCCCGGAGCGTCACCGCTCGCACCTTCCAGGCCCTGCAGACCCGGAACTACCGCTACTTCTTCCTCGGCCAGACGGTGTCGGTCACGGGCAGCTGGCTGCAGACGACGGCCCAGGCCTGGCTGATCCTGGAGCTGACCCACTCCCCCCTCGTGCTGGGACTGCTGCTGACCGTGGAGTACCTGCCCAGCCTGCTGGTCCAACCCCTGGGCGGGCTGGCCGCGGACCGCTGGAGCAAGCGCTCGCTGCTGCTCCTCACCCAGAGCTGCTTCGCGGTGACCGCCCTGGTCCTGGGCGTGAGCGTGGGCCTGGGCCGCGCCGGCCCCGCGGAGGTCTTCGCCGTGGTCCTCCTCTTCGGCGTCATCAACGTCGTCGACGGCCCCGCCCGCCAGGCCTTCGTGCCGGAGATGGTGGGCAGCCGCCAGCTCGCCAACGCGGTCGCGCTCAACTCCCTGGTCTTCAACGGGGCCCGGGTGGTCGGGCCGGCCCTGGCCGGGATCCTGATCGGGACCCTGGGCACGGCCCTCTGCTTCGACCTCAATGCGCTCTCCTACCTGGCGGTCATCGCCAGCCTCTGGCTGATGCGCCCAGCCGAGCTGCACACCCCGCCCCGCACCGCCGCCGGGGCCACGGTCCGGACCCAGATCAAAGAGGGACTGGCCTACGCTCGCCGCACCCCGCAGGTGGCGCTGGTGATCGTGATGATGGGCCTGATGAGCACCTTCGCCTACAACCTCACCCTCATGATCACGGCCCTGGCCAGGGAGGGACTGCACGCCCAGGCCAGCGGCTTCGGGCTTCTCAGCGCCTCGATCGGGGCCGGGGCCCTGGCCGGCGCCGCCGGGGTCGCCTACGCCAGCCGGGCCTCGATGCGAGCCCTGCTGGCCGGCTGCGCCGTCTTCGGCCTCTTCCTGGCCCTGGCCGGGCTGGCCCCCGACCTGCTCTCGGCGATGCTGCTGCTGGCCCTGGCCGGGGCCGGCATGATCGTCTACAGCGCCACCTCCAACAGCGTCATCCAGAGCTTCAGTCCGGCCCCGCTGCGGGGCCGGGTGATGGCCCTCTACCTCTGGGTCTTCCTCGGCACCACCCCTCTCGGGAGCCTCCTCTTCGGCGCCGTCGAGCAGGCCTGGGGAAGCCGGGCCTCGCTGCTGCTGGCCGGGGCCTCGGCCCTGCTCATCGCCCTGGGCGGCCTCGTCTGGTGGCGCCGGCACGGGGCCTCGGCGCCGGGCTACTCCTCCTCGGTGGGGGGAAGGGAGGCGGTCCCGACGGCGTGAAAGCCGCCGTCCACGTGGACGATCTCGCCGGTGGTGGCCGGGAAGTAGTCGGAGAGGAGCGCCACCACGGCCCGGCCCACCGGCCCGGCGTCACGTGCGTCCCAGCCCAGGGGGGCCTGGCGGGCGAACACGTCGGGGAACGTGGGGAAGCCGGGGATGCCCTTGGCCGAGGTGGTGTAGAGCGGGCCGGCCGAGACCGCGTTGACGCGGATGCGGCGCGGGCCCAGGTACTGGGCGAGGTAGCGGACCACCGACTCCAGGGCCGCCTTGGCCACGCCCATCCAGTCGTAGGCGGGCCAGGCCTGGCTGGCGTCGAAGTCGAGGGTGACGAGGCTCCCGCCGGACTCCGGGAGCAGCGGCTCCAGGGTCACCGCCAGCTGCTTGAGGGAGAAGGCGCTCACCCTGAGGGCGGTCGCGGCCGACTCCCAAGGCGTCCCCAGGAAGGCGCCTCCCAGGGCCTCCGCGGGGGCGAAGGCGACGCCGTGGACGATCCCGTCGAGACTCCAGCCGCGGCCCTCCAGCTGCTCGCGGAGGGCCTCGAAGTCCTGGTCCCGGGAGACGTCCAGCTCCAGCACCGGCGGGGCCGGGGAGAGCCGGGCGGCGCTCCGCTCGGTGAGGCTGCGGGCGCGCCCGAAGGAGGTGAGGACGACCTCGGCGCCGTCCGCCTGGGCCTGGCGGGCCGCCGCGAAGGGCAGCGAGGCCGGCGTCAGCACCCCGGTGACGAGGATCCGCTTGCCCTCCAGCAGCACGGGGGCCAAGGTTAGCGGAGCGGACCCCCGGGCGGGCCGCCTCGGCTTAGAGCCCTCTCAGCCTGGCCGGGTAAAATCCGGCCGCATGCCGGCCGCCAACAGGCCACGGCGCCGCCGCGCCGGGCTAACGTCCAAGCAAACGTCCTCGATCTGGCGCCGGCACCCCGCCCTGCTGGCGCTGCTGCTGGTGCTCGGCTTCGCCGTCTCGGGGGTGAGCGGGGTGGTGGCCTACTTCCTGCCCGCCATCTCGGCCGCCTTCAACATCACCGGCCAGAAGACGAACCCGGAGAGCTCGCCCTCGGCCGGGGCCACGCCCAGTGCCATCCCCAGCGCGCCCTCCTCCAACCAGCCCTTCACCGTCCTGCTGCTGGGCTCGGACAACGACACCAAGTTCGAGCCCGACCACGTGCTCACCCAGACCATGATCCTGGTCCGGGTCAATCCCACCGCCAAGCAGGTGGTGATGTTCTCCATCCCCCGGGACCTCTGGGTCCCCATCGGGGACACCCAGAGCTACGCCAAGATCGACGCCGCCTACGCCGACGGGGGCGCGGCCGAGGCCATCCAGACGGTGGAGAACAACTTCGGCGTGACGGTCAACTACTGGGTCTGGATCGGCCTCGGCGGCCTGGTCCACCTGGTCAACGACCTGGGCGGCGTCAACGTCGTGGCCCAGATGCCGATCCTGGACGACGAGTACCCCTACGACCTGACCGGAGCCAACCCCTACCTCCAGACCCGGATCGCCATCCTGCCCGGGCCCCAGCGGCTCCAGGGCGTGCCCGCCCTGGAGTACGTGCGCTCGCGCCACGGCGACGTCCTCTCCGACATCGCCCGCTCCCAGAAGCAGCAGCAGCTGCTGCTCGACATCAAGTACGCGGCCAAGGACGTGGGCCTGGCCGACGTCCCCACCATCGCCTCCGGGCTGGGCGACTCGATGAAGACCGACATGTCGATCGGGCAGGTGGTGTCCCTGCTGCCCCTGGCCCGGGGCCTCAGCGACGACGACATCGACGAGGTCATCATGACCGGCTCCCCCTACTTCTCCTCCGAGACCATCGAGGGCCAGGACGCGCTGGTGCCCAACTGGAACGCCATTGACACCCTGGTGGCGCAGTACTTCCCCCGGTGAGGCGCCTGCTGCCGGTGGTGGCCGCTCTGGCCGCCATGTGCCTCTTCGGCCTCGCCGTCTACTCCGTCCTGGGCACGCTGAAGAGCAGCAAGAACCACTCCGAGAAGCCGACCGCGACCAAGGCGCTGGTCTACCTGCCGGGGACGGTCTACCTGGTCCAGTCGGGCCACATCTACAGCCTCACCAACCTCACCTTCACCGAGCTCAAGGCGCCCGACTTCGACTGGGTCCAGGTGGCGCCGGCGCCGGGCGGGGACCTCCTGGCCGTGGCCTACGCCGGCGTCTACAGCAACGTCTACCTGCTCGGGCCCCAGGGGCAGCTGCTGCGGACCGTGCTCCAGGAGAGTTCCAGCCAGTACTTCGGGAACCACTGGGCCTACTACCCCAGGGTCAGCCCCAACGGCAGCACCCTCTTCTTCGTCTCCGACTGGTACGACCCGGACTCGGCCTACAACGTCGACTTCCAGGTCCAGTCGGTCCCCTTCGCCTCCCCCGGCGACCGGCCCCAGGTCTGGAGCGAGCCCTATCTCTACTACCAGGGCGGCGACGTCTCCCCCATCCCGCTGGCCAACGGGGGCGTGATCTACGTCAAGTACGCGGTCGCGACCGGCACCGGGGCCACCTACGGCCAGCTGGCCTATGTCACCTCGCCGGGCGCCACCCCGGTCTTCCTCACCACGCCGGCCCAGGACTGCGCCGAGCCCGCCCTCTCCCCCACCGGGACGGAGATGGCCATGGTCTGCACCAACAACCAGCTCCAGACCACCACCCTGCAGGTGGCGAGCTGGAACGGGACCTCCCTCGGCCCGCCCACGGTGGTGGCCACTGGGCCCCTCCCGGCCAGCCCCACCTGGGCCCCGGACGGCAAGAGCCTCATCTACCTCAACACCCCCCTCACCGACCGCTCCTCCCCCTTCCAGGTCTGGTGGATCCCCAAGGTGACGGCGCGCAAGCCCGGGACCCCGGAGCAGGTGACCCAGGACCTCGACTTCACCGCCACCTCGGCTCCGGTCTGGTACAGCTGAGCCGGGCCCGGCCGGGCCCGAGTTCCGCCGCAACCGCCCCTGGCGACTAGCCCAGGGGGCAGCGCCGTGGGCCCGGAGGAGCCGGCCGCGCCCGGCTCCCGCCTCAGGAGCCGGGTTCGGGGCGGGGAGAGCGCCAGGGGGCGCGCAGCTCCTGGACCATGAGCCCGGCGAGGGCGGTCCAGCCGGTCTGGTGCGAGGCTCCCCGGCCCTGGCCGGTGTCGCCGTCGAAGTACTCGTGGAAGAGGAGCAGGTCGCGCCAGCCGGGGTCGGTCTGGAACTTCTCCAAGGGGCCGTAGACGGGGCGGGTGTGGTCGCGCCCCCGGCGGAAGATGGAGACGGTCCGCTGGGCCAGCTGGTCGGCGATGTGGGGCAGCGTCTGGGGCCGCCCGTCGGGGCAGGGGAAGGGGTGGGTGAAGCTCTGCCCCAGGCCGGCCCCCAGCAGCCTCAGGGCCT
>JASHRA010000230.1 GCA_030038765.1 Candidatus Dormiibacterota bacterium
AGCGGGAGCTGGAGTACGACGCGGTGCTCCCCGGCACCGACGCGCCGGTGGGCGAGCTGCTGCTGCGCGTCCACGCCTGCTACCTGGAGCCGGTGCGCCGGGTCCGGGCCCGGGCCGAGCTCCACGCCCTGGCCCACATCACCGGCGGCGGGATCGTGGAGAACCTGCCCCGGGTGCTGCCCGAGCACCTCAGCGCCCGGGTGGAGCGGGAGCGCTGGCAGGTCCCGCCGCTGTTCCGCGCCCTGCAGGAGCTGGGGCAGATCCCGGAGGAGGAGCTCTGGCGCTCCTTCAACATGGGGGTGGGGATGATCTGCGTCCTGCCCAGGGATTCGGCGGAGACCCTCCTCTCTACCGGCGACCTCGGCCTTTTCCAGATCGGCGAGGTGGTCGAACGGACAGGTCCGGACCGGCTGCTGCTGCGCTGATCGCGCGCCCGCGGAGGGGATCGCGGGTGGGCCTCGGGGTCCTCGTGTCCGGCGCCGGGACCAACCTCCAGGCCATCCTCAAGGCGGCCGCATCCGACTCCTACCCGGCCCGGGTGGTGGCGGTGGCGGCCAACCGCTCCGCCTGCCCGGCCCTCCAGAGGGCCCGCCGCGCCGGCGTCCCCTCCCGGGCCTTCCCGGTCTCCGCCTTCGCCGGCGACCGCCGCCTCCGCGACCTCGAGATGGGGACCTGGCTGGTCCGGGAGGGGGCCTCGATCCTGGCCCTGGCGGGGTACGACCGGGTCCTCTCGGAGGAGCTGCTGGAGCTCTTCCCGGGGCGTGCCCTGAACCTCCACAACAGCCTCCTGCCCGCCTTCTCGGGGACCATGGACGCGGTCCGGCAGGCGCTGGCGCAGGGGGTCAAGGTGACCGGCTGCACCGTCCACCTGGTCGACCCGGAGCGGGTCGACGCGGGCCCGATCGTGCTCCAGGCGGCGGTGCCGGTCGAGGACGAGGACACCGAGGCGACGCTGCTGGCACGCATCCACCGCCAGGAGTGGCGCATCTTCCCCGAGGCCATCGCCCTGCTCGCCCAGGGCCGGCTCCGGGTCGAGGGGCGCCGGGTGCGGGTGCTGGAGCTGGAGCCGTGAGCCGGCGCCTCGCCCTGCTCGGCGTCGACGACAAGCGGGGGCTCGCCGACTTCGCCTCGGGCCTGGTCCGGCTCGGCTTCGAGCTCCTGGCCACGGGCGGGACGGAGCGGGCCCTGCGCGGCGCCGGGCTGCCGGTGACCGCGGTCTCCGAGTTCACCGGCAGCGAGGAGATCCTGGACGGGAGGGTGAAGACGCTGCACCCCAAGATCCACGCCGGGATCCTGGCCCGGCGCCAGCGGCAGGCGGACATGGCCACCCTGGAGCGCCTCGGCTACCGGCCCCTGGACCTGGTGGCGGTCAACCTCTACCCCTTCGCCGAGGTCGCCGCCTCGGGAGCGGGGGAGTCGGAGCTGCTGGAGGCGATCGACATCGGCGGCCCCACCCTGCTGCGGGCGGCGGCCAAGAACTACGCCTCGGTGCTCTGCGTCTCCTCGCCCGACCAGTACCCCACCGTGCTGGAGGCGCTGGCGGCGGGCGAGGTCAGCCTGGAGGCGCGGCGGCAGCTGGCGGCGGCCGTCTTCCAGCTCACCTCCAGCTACGACGCCCTGGTCGCGGAGCGCCTCGCCGGGGCCGGCGGGGATGCCCCCTGGCCAGACCGGCTCGCCTTCGGCGGGCGCCTCTCCCGTCCCCTGCGCTACGGCGAGAACCCCCACCAGCCGGGCGCGCTCTACCTGCGCGGGCCGGCCCCCCAGGGCCTGGCCGGGGCCCGTCAGCTGCAGGGCGACGAGCTCTCCTACACCAACTGGCTGGACGCCGACTCGGCCTGGCGCCTGGTGCGCTCGCTGAGCCGGGCGGGGGCGGCGGCGGCCGTCCTGGTGAAGCACACCAACCCCTGCGGGGCGGCGCTCGGCGAGGACGCCGAGCGGGCCTTCGAGCGGGCCCGGGAGTGCGATCCCCGCTCCGCCTACGGCGGCGTCGTGGCCCTCGACGCGGAGCTCGACCTGGCGGCGGCGCGGGCGCTGGGCCGCCGCTTCCTGGAGCTGGTGCTGGCCCCCTCGGTGAGCCCGGAGGCGGCTGCCCAGCTGGCCCAGAAGGGGCGCCTGCGGGTCCTGGAGCTGGGGCCTCCCACGGAGGAGGAGGCGCTCGAGGTCCGCTCCATCGAGGGCGGGCTGCTGGTCCAGGTCCCGGACCCGCTCCGGGACCGGGGCTCGGAGCCGCGCGTCGTCTCCCGGCGCCAGCCCAGCCCGGAGGAGCGGCGCCAGCTGGAGCTGGCCTGGCAGCTGGTGCGGGGGGTCAAGTCCAACGCCATCGTGCTCTTCCGCGACGACCAGGCGGTGGGCATCGGCGCCGGCCAGATGTCCCGGGTCGAGGCCATCGAGCTGGCCACGGCGCGGGCCGGCGAGCGGGCCCGGGGCAGCGCCCTCGCCAGCGATGGCTTCTTCCCCATGGCGGACAACGTGGAGGCGGCCGCCCGCGCCGGCGTGAGCGCGCTGGTCCACCCGGGAGGGTCCAAGCACGACCCCGAGGTGGTGGCGGCCGCCGACGCCCTGGGGCTGGCGCTGGTGCTGACGGGAAGGCGACATTTCCGCCACTGAGGGTCGGGGACCCCAGGCCACTCGCTATGGTGCGGGCGGGGGCTGCTAGGAGGCGGAGAGTGGCTGGTTCTCGGGGGGCGCAGGAGCTGAGGCGCGAGGCGCTCTCGGGCGCCCTCCTCTGCGGGGCCGCCCTGCTCTTCTTCGTCGACCTCTTCCTGCCCTGGTCCCGGGCCTGCGTCTTCCACTCCGTGGCGCCGCCCCCACCCGTCTTCCCCGGAGGCCGCCCGGCCGTCGCCGGGGCCCTCACCTGCTCCCCGCTCGGGAGCGGCTGGCAGGACTTCGGGGTGGCGGCGGGGATCCTGGCCGGCCTGCTGGTGCTCTGGGAGCTGCTGCGGGTGGCCCGCCTCGAGGTCGGCCTGGGCCTCGGCTACCGGAGCCTGGTGTCGGCCCTGCTGGCCCTCTCCGTCTTCCTCTTCGGCGTCATCGAGGTGGCGGCCAGGCTCACCTGGCTGGCCTCCCAGAGCGGCGCCCTCCTCTACGCCGGCGCCTTCCTCTGGGTGGGGCTCGCCCTCGCCCTGGTGATCGGGGCGCTGGGCACGGTGCACTGGCTCATCTGGGAATCGACCCAGCCGGTGCAGGGCTCCGGGCCCCCTGCCGCGGTCGGGCCGACCCCGGCCCAGCCCGCGGCCTGGGTCCCCGGCGTGACGCCGGGGCCGGTGCCGGCGGAGCCGGGCGCTCCCGCAGCCGCCGCCGGCGGGGA
>JASHRA010000024.1 GCA_030038765.1 Candidatus Dormiibacterota bacterium
CTCGACGGCGGCCGCTTCGCCACCTCCGACCTCAACGACCTCTACCGCCGCGTGATCAACCGCAACAACCGGCTCAAGAGGCTGCTGGAGCTGGGGGCGCCGGAGATCATCGTGCGCAACGAGAAGCGCATGCTCCAGGAGGCCGTCGACGCGCTCATCGACAACGGCCGCCGGGGTCGGGCCATCACTGGGACCGGCAACCGCAAGCTGAAGTCGCTGAGCGACATGTTGAAGGGCAAGCAGGGCCGCTTCCGCCAGAACCTGCTGGGCAAGCGCGTCGACTACAGCGGCCGCTCGGTGATCGTGGTCGGCCCTGAGCTCAAGCTCAACCAGTGCGGCCTGCCCAAGCGCATGGCGCTGGAGCTGTTCAAGCCGTTCGTCATGCGCGAGCTGGTGGAGAAGGGCTTCACCCAGAACATCAAGAGCGCCAAGCGGATGGTGGAGCGGGCCCGGCCCGAGGTCTGGGACGTGCTCGACGAGGTGATCCAGGACCACCCGGTCCTGCTCAACCGCGCGCCCACGCTGCACCGGCTCGGCATCCAGGCCTTCATGCCGGTGCTGGTCGAGGGTTCGGCGATCCAGATCCACCCGCTGGTGTGCACCGCCTTCAACGCCGACTTCGACGGTGACCAGATGGCGGTCCACGTGCCCCTCTTCAGCGGCGCCATCGCCGAGGCCAAGAACCTCATGATGTCGTCCAACAACATCCTCTCCGCCAGCGACGGCAATCCCGTCGTCTCCCCGACCCAGGACATGGTGTTGGGCGCCTACTGGCTGACCACGCTGCACCAGCCGCTGGAGAGCGCCGAGCCGGAGAAGGTGCATCGCTACAGCTCGCCGGACGAGGTGCTGCTGGCCTACGATACGGGGTCCCTCAACGCCCACGAGCCGATCCAGGTGCGCATCCCCCGGCGCATGGTGGAGGCGGTGCCGGAGGGTGAGGACGGCGACCGCCCGCTGCCGGTGCTGACCACCGCCGGGCGCGTCATCTTCAACCAGGTCCTGCCCCTCGGGCAGAGCCTGCGCGAGGGCGCCGAGGGCCAGGTGATGGTGTTCCAGAACCGGGTCTTCGACCGCAAGGAGCTGCGGGCGCTGGTGGCGGAGTGCTTCCGCCTCTACGGCAACCAGATCACCGCCTCCGTGGTCAACGACATCAAGCGGCTGGGCTTCGACTTCGCCACCCGCTCCGGGACCACGCTCTCGGCCATGGACATCAAGACCCCCACCGAGAAGGCCCAGATCATCGGCGCCGCCGACCAGGCCGTCGAGGAGGTGGCGCTGCAGCACCGCCGCGGTCTCATCACCGAGGACGAGCGCTACGGCAAGACGGTCCAGATCTGGACCCAGGCCACCGAGTCGGTGACCGAGGCCACCATGGGCACCTTCGATCCCCTCAGCTCGGTCCTGATGATGTCCCAGTCGGGGGCCCGTGGCACCTACCAGCAGATCCGCCAGCTGGCCGGGATGCGCGGCCTCATGGCCGACCCCACCGGGCGGATCATCGACATGCCCATCAAGGCCAACTTCTCCGAGGGGCTGGAGGTGCTGGAGTACTTCATCTCCACCCACGGCGCCCGCAAGGGCCTGGCCGACACCGCCCTGCGGACCGCCGACTCGGGCTACCTGACCCGGCGCCTGGTCGACGTGGCCCAGGACGTGGTGGTGCGCGAGGACGACTGCGGCACCACGGCCGGGATCTGGCTCAGCGACGCCAGCCAGGAGGGGGAGCCCTTCCTGGAGCGGCTGGCCGGGCGGACCACGGCCGCCGAGGTGGTGGCCGCGGACGGCAGCCAGGTGATGGGGGTGGGCGAGGAGATCACCGACTCCCTGGCCCGCAGGATCGTCGAGCTGGAGATCCCGAGGGTGCGGGTGCGGAGCGTGCTCACCTGCGCCGCCCGCAGCGGCGTCTGCCGCTACTGCTACGGACGCAACCTGGCCACCGGGCGCCTGGTCGAGATCGGCGAGGCGGTGGGTGTGATCGCCGCCCAGTCGATCGGTGAGCCCGGCACCCAGCTGACCATGCGCACGTTCCACACCGGCGGCGTCGCCGGCCTCGACATCACCCAGGGCCTGCCCCGGGTGGAGGAGCTCTTCGAGGCCCGGATCCCCAAGGGCAAGGCCATCCTGGCCGAGTCCGGGGGCCAGGTCGAGGTCATCCGGGGCGAGGGCGGGCGCAAGGTCCGGGTCGTCAACCACGAGGAGTTCGACGTCCCCCACCAGGTGGACAAGGGCATGACCCTCGACCCCGGCATCGCCGAGGGCTCGGTGGTGACCGAGGGCCAGGTGCTGGCCCGCAGCGCCAAGGAGGGCGAGACCGTGCTCACCGCCCGCATCGCGGGCCGCGTGGCCGAGGTCAAGGTGGGCAAATCGGGGGGCGAGATCCGGATCCGGGCCCGGGAGGAGGAGGTGAAGGAGTACCCCATCCCCCACGGAGCCCAGCTGCGCGTCGCCGACGGCGACGAGGTGAGGGCCGGGGACGCCATCACGGTGGGCTCGGTCAGCCCCCAAGAGCTGCTCTACATCTCCGGCCGGGAGGCGGTCCAGGACTACCTGGTCCGGGAGGTCCAGCGCGTCTACCGCTCCCAGGGCGTCGACATCAACGACAAGCACATCGAGGTCATCGTCCGGCAGATGATGCGCAAGGTCCGGGTCGAGTCCGGGGGCGACACCGAGCTCCTGCCGGGCGAGATCGTCTCCCAGTGGGAGTACGACGAGGCCAACGCCAAGGTGCTGGCCGAGGGCGGCGAGCCCGCCATCGCCTCGACCGTGCTCCTGGGCCTGATCAAGGCCGCCCTCAACACCGCCAGCTGGCTCTCCGCCGCCTCCTTCCAGGAGACGACCAGGGTCCTCACCGAGGCGGCCATCTCGGGCAAGGTGGACCGGCTCAGGGGCCTCAAGGAGAACGTGATCATCGGCAAGCTGATCCCGGCGGGGACCGGCGTCGACTACTACCGCAAGCTGCGCGAGGAGGCCGTCCGCTACCTGGAGGAGGGCCAGGCCCTGCCCGAGGCATCTCTCGAGGAGCCGGTCGAGGCGGGTGCGCCCGCCGCGTCCGGCGAGGAGTTCGAGGACGCCGGGGTGGTGCTGCCCACGCTGGACCAGGCGGCGGAGTAGGGATTGCCCCGACCGGCCCCGATGGGGCCGGTCGGGTGGCCCCTCCCCCTGCCCGGGGCCGCTCCGGGATCAGGCCCTCAGCTCGCGGGCCATGGCCTCGAAGTTGTCGACATAGCGCTGGACGTCGGCCTCCCGGTGGTCCACCGAGAGCGTCCAGTTCTCCTCCGCGCCAGGAGCCATGAGCACGCCGCGGTTGCACTGGTAGAGCCAGCTGAGGTAGGCCATGTCCTTGTCCGTCTCCAGGTAGTCGCGGTAGTTGCGCACGCGCTCGGCCCGGTAGGTGACGCCGCCCCTGGCGCCCACGGTGACGGCGTGGAAGGGGAGGTCCTGGTCCTCGATGACGCGGTCCAGGCCCCCCTGCAGGACCTCGCCCAGGGCGTCGAAGTGGGCGTAGGCCAGGGGGGTGAGGATCTCGGTCAGGGTGACCCGGGAGGCGGCCATGGTGAGCGGGTTGCCGTTGAAGGTGCCCATCTGGCTGACCTTCCCGTCCGAGATCTGGGCCATCACGTCGGCCCGGCCCCCGACGGCGCCGCAGGGGAGGCCGCCCCCGATGGCCTTGGCCAGGCAGACCAGATCGGGCAGCACGCCGAAGCGCTCGGTGGCGCCGCCCGGGGAGAGGGTGACGCCGGTCTTGACCTCGTCGAAGATGAGCAGGGCGCCGTGGCGGTGGGCCAGCTCGCGCAGGGCGGCCAGGTAGCCGGAGTCGGGGAAGACGATGCCGATGTTCATCATGGCCGGCTCCACGATCACGGCCGCGATCTGGTCCGGCCGGGCGGCGAAGGCGTGCTCCGCGGCCGCCAGGTCGTTGAAGGGGACCACCGACACCAGCTGGACCACCGCCGCCGGGATGCCGGCGCTCTGGGGCACGGCGTTGGGCGCCTGGGCCGGTCCCATCAGCTCCGGGCTGGGCTCGACCGAGACCATGAGCGAGTCGTGGTGCCCGTGGTAGGACGCCTCGACCTTCATCAGCCCGTCGCGACCGGTGAAGCCGCGGGCCAGGCGGACCGCGTCCAGCGTGCTCTCGGTGCCGCTGTTGGTGAAGCGCCACTGCGGCAGCCCGAAGCGACGGGCGAGCTCCTCCGCCACGACCACGAAGTCCTCCACCGGTTGCGCGAAGTGGGTGCCCAGCCGCACCCGCTGGCTCACCGCCTCCACGATGCGGGGGTGGCCGTGGCCCACCAGGTTGACGCCGAAGCCGTTGTGGAAGTCGACGTACTGGTTGCCGTCCGCGTCCCAGACCTGGCTGCCCTGGCCACGGTCGACGAAGATGGGGTGGGGCGGGCTCTCCTGGAAGGACGAGGGCACGCCCCCGGGGCTGTGCCTGGCCGCCCGCTCCACCAGCTCCTGCGAGCGGCGGTGGCGGGAGCGGAAGCTCGCCTCCTCGCGCCGCGTCAGCTCGGCGACGCGCTGGGAGCGCAGGGGGGTGCGTCTTCGGCCGGGGGCGTCCACGGCTCAGTCCGCCTGGTAGGTGACGACGGGCCGGTGGAAGAAGTCGCTGCGGCAGAGCACGCGGGCCAGGACGACCAGGGGCACGCCCAGGACGAAGGTGATGATGATCGGCATCGAGGGACCGATCCCGGCCTGGGCCACCACCTGGTAGGCGACCCAGAAGAGGAACAGGCCGCCCAGGGCGGGCAGGATGCCGGCCAGGATGAGGTTGGTGGCGGACCTTGTGAGGATGCGGCGGTAGGCCCAGGCACAGGCCAGCCCGGTGATCCCGTAGTAGAAGGCGACCAGCACGCCGATGTTGTCGATGAGCTGGCCGAAGGTGTTGCTGACGGTCGGGGAGAGGGTGGTCACCAGCATCCCGGCGGCGGCCACGCCGCCCAGTACCAGGGTGCCGGCGGCCGGGGTCTTGAAGCGGGGGTTGATGCGCCCGAAGAGGCTGGGGAAGACCCCGTCGCGGGCCATGGAGAAGGTCACCCGCGAGGCCGGTAGCAGGGTCGTCTGGGTGGTCGCCACGGTGGAGCTCAGGATGGCCAGCAGCATGAGGTAGTTGAGAGGGGCCGGAGCCAGCCGCTGGGCGAAGTAGAAGAGCGTGTTGCCGCCCTCGTGGTTGATGGCGTGTACGGGCAGCAGGGACTGCACCGCGGCGGCGTTGATGAGGAAGATCACGAGCAGGATGAACATGCTGAGGATGCCGGCGATGCCGGGATAGGACTCCGCCTCCTCGGACTCCTCGTTGAGGTTGGCGGCCGTGTCCCAGCCCCAGAAGAAGAAGACGCCGAGGGCGCAGCCCACGGCCAGGCCGCTGATGCCACCGACCGAGCCGGGGCTGAACCAGGAGCCGGAGACGGCCCGTGACCCGGCCGGGTGGGTGAGGATGACCCGCACCAGCCCCGCGATGGAGAAGGAGAGCACGACCAGGTACTCCAGCCCCACCATGATCCACTGGAAGTTGGCGGTGAGGCGGATGCCGTAGACCACCATGGCCGTCACCAGCAGCAGCCATCCCAGCCCGACGAGGGCGGTGAGGCCGGTGCTGCCGGCCGCCTTGGCCGAGATCCAGCCCAGGGACTGGAGCAGGGCCAGGGTGTTGGCCCCGGCGAGGGCGGGGGCGGCGATGCAGAAGAGCACGCTGGCCGCGGTCTGGACCCAGCCGTTGAACCAGCCCACGTAGGGGTGGACGGTGGCGGCGAGCCAGGAGTAGGAGGCGCCGCAGTTGGGATCGCGCCGGTTCATGAAGTAGTAGGCGAGGGCGATGCAGAGCACCGGCACGAAGCTGATCAGGATGATCGCCGGCGCCCCCAGCCCGACGGCCCCGATGAGGAGGAAGACGGTCGCCGCGATGGTGTAGGCGGGCGCCACGCTGGCGACCGCTATGGCCGTCGTGTCGAACAGGCTGAGGGTGTTGCCCCGCAGTCCTGGGGCGCTCTCCTCGGCCACCTCTAGCTCGCCCAGCGGCCCGCTTGCGATGTCCACTTGCGGGCACACTGTAGCCTCCGGGAGGGGGGCCGTCTATGTCGGCCGGGACCAGAGTTTCGGCCCGCGCCCTGTGCCCGATTCACAGTCCAGGAGCCCCGGCAGGGTCTAGGATGGCCCCTCGTGAGGCCCCGGCCGGGACGGAAGGAACGGCCTTGAGCGCCGCGGCGGCGGAGCCGGGCGCGCCCCGGGCGGTGAGCCACTGGCTCCGCCAGCTGGGCGCGCTCCGTCCCCGTCCGCCGCTGCGGCAGGACCTGGACGTGGACGTGGCCATCGTCGGCGCCGGCTTCACCGGGCTCTGGACCGCCTACGAGCTCCAGCGCCGGGAGCCGGCGCTGCGGATCGCGGTGCTGGAGCGCGAGGTGGCGGGCTTCGGTGCCTCTGGCCGCAACGGCAGCTGGTGCGTCGGCGAGCTCAACGCCGGGATCGGGCTTCTCTCCGCCCGCTTCGGCAAGGAGCGCGCGCTGCGCCTGCACGCTGCCCTCCGGGACACGGTGGGGGAGGTGGGCCGCGGCCTGGCCGAGGCCGGTGTCGAGGCCGGCTTCCAGCGCTCCGGCGTGATGCTGGCGGCTCGTGGCGCCTACCAGCTGCCGCTCCTCGAGGAGCAGCTGGAGGAGTACCGCGCGGCGGGACTGCCGGACGAGTACCGATGGCTGGAGCGGGACCAGGCCCGGGATCGGCTCAGCGCCGCCGGCGTGGAGGCAGCACTCTACACGGAGAACGGGGCCAGCCTGGACCCGGGGCGGGCGGTGCGGGGGCTGGCCCAGGCCGTGGAGCGCAGGGGAGCCGTGATCCACGAGCTCACCCCCGTGCTCCGGGTCCGACCGGGGCGCCCGGCCCAGCTGGAGACCCCCGCCGGCCGGGTGCGGGCGCGGGTGGCGGTGCTGGCCCTCGAGGCCTACCTCTGCCAGCTGCCCGGCTTCCGCCGCCGCGTCCTTCCCGTCTACTCCCTCATCGACCTGACCGAGCCGCTGACGCCGGAGCAGCGGGCCAGGATCCGCTGGGAGGGGCGTATGTGCGTCGCCTCGATGCGCCTCACGGTCGACTACCTGGCCCTCACTGCCGACCATCGAATCCTGGTCGGCGGGCGCGGCGCTCCCTACCGCTTCGGATCCCGGATGGCGAGTTCCACGGAGCTGCACCAGGGGACCCACCGCCAGCTCCGGGCCATGTTCCGGAGCTGGTTCCCAGAGCTGGGCGACGTCCGCTTCGCGGCCTCCTGGGGCGGGGCCGTGGGCATGCCCAGGGACTGGATCCCGCAGATCGAGCACCTCCCCGCCCGGGGGATCGCCCTGGCCTACGGCTACACCGGCCACGGCGTCGCCACCAGCAACCTCGCCGGCCGGGTCCTGGCCGACCTCATCTGCGAGCGCCAGACCGAGCTCACCCGCCTGCCCCTGGTCGGGCACCACTCCCCGGAGTGGGAGCCGGAGCCGCTGCGCTGGCTCGGGGTCCGCCTGGTCCAGCGGGGCCTCTCGCGGCTGGACAGCCGCGGCGAGCGCAGCGGGCGGCCGCTGCCCCGGCGCGGGCTGGTCCGTCGGCTGGCGGCGCACTGAGCCGTGGGCTCCGCATCTCGGGCGGGACTGCCGTGGCCCGGGGAGGGCGGCGGGGCGTGAGGCTGAGCCAGGCGCTGCGGCTGGATCCCCTGGGACGGGCCCGGGTGGTGGCGGGCGAGGCTGGCCTGGAGCGGGAGGTGCGCTGGGCCCACGTGGTCGACATCCCCGACCCCCTCCCCTGGGTCAGTCCCGGCCAGCTCCTGCTCACCACCGGCTTCGCCTGGCCCACCGGCAGCCAGGAGCAGCGCCGACTGCTGCGCGACCTCTGCGGCCGCGGCCTGGCGGGCGTCGCGCTGGCGGTGCCCAAGTACCTCGCCCACTTCCGGGCCGAGGCCCGCGAGGAGGCCGAGGAGCTCCGCTTCCCCCTCCTCGAGCTGCCCTGGGAGGTGCCCTTCGCGGCCGTGACCCAGGCGGTCAACGGCACGGTGCTGTCCGAGCAGTACCGGCTGATCGAGGAGTCGTCGCGCATCCACCGGGAGCTGACCCGCGCCGCCGTCACCGCCGCCAGCCTCCAGGACCTGGTCGACACGCTGGGCGTGCTGATCGACCGCCAGGTGACGCTGGAGGACCAGGAGGGGAGGCTGCTGGCCTACTGGCCTTCCGGCTCCGGCGCCGACGCCGTGCGCCGCGCGACCCTGGAGCAGGGTGGCTCGCCGGCCGAGGTCCTGGCCCAGCTGGATCGGCTGGGCTACCTGGCGCGCATTCGGAGCAGCGCCGGGCCGGTGCGCATCCCGGCGGCGCCGGAGATCAACCTCCTGGGGCGGGTGGTCTGCCCCATCTGGCTGCGGGAGGAGCTGGTCGGGACGGTCTGGATCATCGAGGGGGAGGAGGAGCTGAGCGAGCTCCACCTGCGGGCAGCCGAGCACGCGGCGGTGGTGGCGGCGCTGCACATCGCCAACCAGCGCCAGCTGGCGTCCCTGGAGGTGCGCCTGGGCAGCACCTTCCTCGACGCCCTGCTGGAGGGGCGCTTCGAGGCCAACCCGCACACGCTGGAGCGGGCCCGGCTGCTGGGCTTCGACCCCGAGGGCAGCTACCGGGTCGCGGTCGCCGTCCTGGGCGCCCAGCTGCCGCTGAGCCGGGAGGCGGTCGTGCTCCGCGACCGCACCGCGGACCGACTCCGTCAGCGCCTGGCCCGGGCCGGAGGCCTTCCCATCACCTCGGCCAAGCTGGACCAGGTCGCCTTCCTGCTCCCCGCCGACGGCGAGCTGGCCCCGGCCCAGGCTCCTGGGCCGGCCCTGCTCCTGGGCCGGGCCTACGCCGGCCCCGATGGGGTCCGGCGGAGCTACCTGGAGGCCCTCTCGCTGCTCCCCCACGCCCGGCCGGGGGAGACGCTGCGCTACGAGGAGATGCTGGTCCAGCGCGTCCTGAGCGGCGACGCCAGCGCCCGCGACGCCTTCCTGGAGCAGCTCTGGGGGCCGCTGCGGCGGGCCCGGGGCGGGGAGGTGCTGGTGGGGAGCCTCCTGGCCCTCGCGGAACAGGGTTTCCACCGCCGCCGGGCGGCGGCCGCGCTCCACGTCCACCCCAACACCCTGCGCTACCGGCTGGAGCGGAGCGCGGACCTGCTCCAGCTCGACCTGGGTGACCCGGAGATCCGCTTCCGGCTCCAGCTGGCGGCCAAGCTCATGTCCGCAGCGCACAATGGCCGGGCTTGAATTCTGCCCCCAGCGCACCTAGCCCAAGTTCCGCCTGCCCCCTAGTGTCGGTCGTGTGAGCGGCGCGCAGGACGGCCAGCCGTCGGAGCAGCTCCGGCAGCTGCGCCGGAGGGCGGTGCCCCGCGGCCTCAGCTCCGCCTTCCCGGTGGTGGCCGAGCGCGCCTCCGGGGCGGAGCTGTGGGACGCCGACGGGCGGCGCTACATCGACTTCGCCGGCGGCATCGGCACGGTCAACGTGGGCCACGGCCACCCGAGGGTGCTGGAGGCGGCCCACCGCCAGCTCGACCGCCTCGTCCACAGCGCCGCCCAGGTGGCCATCTACGAGCCCTACCTGAGCCTGGCCGACCGCCTCTGCGACCTGGCCCCCGGGGACTTCCCCAAGCGGGCGGTGCTCTTCAACACCGGCGCCGAGGCGGTGGAGAACGCGGTCAAGATCGCCCGGTCGGCGACCGGGCGACCGGCCGTGATCGCCTTCAGCCAGGCCTTCCACGGCCGCACCCTGCTGGGCCTCAGCCTCACCGACACCGTCCACCCCTACAAGGAGGGCTTCGGGCCCTTCGTCCCCGAGATCTACCGGGCCCCCTATCCCTACGCCTACTGGGGCTGGGGCAGCGAGCGCGCCCTGGCGGCGCTGGAGGAGCTGCTGCGCACGACGGTGCCGGCCGACCGGGTGGCGGCACTGCTGATCGAGCCCGTGCTGGGGGAGGGCGGCTTCGTTCCCGCGCCCTTCGATTTCATGCGCCGGCTGCGCCAGCTGGCCGATCGCAGCGGCATGGCGCTGATCGTGGACGAGGTCCAGAGCGGGGTGGGCCGCACCGGTCGCTTCTTCGCCGTCCAGCACAGCGGCGTCGCCCCCGACCTGATCGCGCTGGCCAAGAGCCTGGGTGGGGGACTGCCGCTGTCGGCGGTCGTGGGGCGCGCCGAGCTGATGGACGCGCCCGGGCCGGGGGGGCTGGGCAGCACCTTCGGCGGCAATCCGGTTGCCTGCGCCGCCGCGCTGGCGGTGCTCGACGTGATCGAGGACGAGGGGCTGCTGGCCCGGGCCGAGCTCCTCGGCTCGATCCTGGAGGAGCGCCTCGGGGACTGGCGCCGCCGCTTCCCGGTGGTGGGCGACGTGCGCGTCCTCGGCGCCATGGCCGGGGTCGAGCTGGTGCGGGACCGGGAGACCCGGGAGCCGGCGGCGGAGCTCACCCAGCAGGTGCTGGGGGGGTGCCGGGAGCGGGGCCTGCTGCTGCTCGGCGCCGGGCCCCGGCACAACGTCGTCCGTACCCTGATGCCGCTCAACCTCCCCGAGCCGCTCCTGCTGGAGGGACTCGACGTGCTGGAGGGCGAGCTGGCGCGGGCGGTTCAGAGCCAGGCCTAGGCCGGCAGGAGGAGCAGGAGATGGCGGCAGTGCTCGATCGGACCAAGCTCTTCATCGGCGGTGAGTGGGTGGAGAGCGCCTCGGAGGAGGTGCAGGAGGTCTTCGACCCGGCCACCGGCGAGGTCATCGCCCATGCCGCCAAGGGCAGCGAGCGGGACGTGGACCGCGCCGTGCGCGCGGCCCGCGCCGCCTTCGACGGGGGCTGGAGCGAGGCCACCCCGGCGGAGCGCTCGGCCGCCCTGCTGCGCCTGGCCGCGATCGTCGAGGAGAACGCCACCGAGTTCGCCCAGCTGGAGTCGCGCAACGTCGGCAAGCCCATCTCCCTCGTCATGTCGGAGGAGATCCCGCCCATGGTCGACGGCCTGCGCTTCTTCGCCGCCGGCGCGCGCTGCCTCGAGGGCCGGTCCGCGGGTGAGTACGCCCGCGGCTTCACCAGCGTGCTGCGGCGCGAGCCGATCGGGGTGGTGGGCTCGATCGCGCCCTGGAACTACCCCCTGATGATGGCCATCTGGAAGCTGGGCCCGGCCCTGGCGGCGGGCAACGCGGTCGTCATCAAGCCCTCCGAGTGGACGCCGCTCTCGCTCCTCCGGCTGGCGGAGCTGGCGGCCGAGGAGCTCCCCAAGGGGCTGATCAACGTGGTCACCGGCGACGGCCAGCCGGTGGGCGAGGCCATCGTTCGCCACCCCGGCGTGGGCATGGTCTCGCTCACCGGGGACGTCAGCACCGGGCAGGCGGTGGCGGCGGCCGCCGCCCAGAGCCTGAAGCGGGTCCACCTGGAGCTCGGAGGCAAGGCGCCGGTGGTGGTCTTCGACGACGCCGACCTGGCCGCGGTGGTGGAGGGGATCAAGGGCGCCGGGTACTTCAACTCGGGCCAGGACTGCACCGCCGCCACCCGGGTGCTGGTGGCGGCGCCGTTCCGCGACCAGCTCCTGGAGCGCCTGGTGCCGGCCGTGGACGGCATCCGGCTGGGGGACCCCGGGGAGGAGGCGACGGAGATGGGCCCGGTGGTCTCGGTGGAGCAGCTGGAGCGCGTCTCCGGCTTCGTCGAGCGGGCCCGAGGCGAGGGCGCGGAGGTGGTCGCGGGGGGCCGGCGGGTGGAGCGGCCGGGGTTCTGGTACGCGCCCACGGTGCTGCTGCCCCGGAGCCAGGAGGCGGAGATCGTGCAGCGGGAGGTCTTCGGTCCCGTGGTCACGGTCCAGGCCTTCTCCGACGAGGAGCAGGCGGTGGCCTGGGCCAACGGCGTCGACTACGGGCTGGCGGCCTCGATCTGGACCCGGGACGTGGGCCGGGCGCTGCGGGTGTCACGCCGGCTCCAGTTCGGCACCGTCTGGGTCAACACCCACATCCTGCTGGTCAACGAGATGCCCCACGGCGGCTTCAAGCGCAGCGGCTACGGCAAGGACCTGTCCATGTACTCGATCGAGGAGTACACGCAGGTCAAGCACGTGATGTTCGCCCTGGACTGAGCCTGCGGCCCACCCTCAGGGGGTGGCGGGGAGGGACTCGGCCGCCGGGGGCGGCTCGTGGCCGGCCGCGGGGGAGCGGCGGTGGGGGTGCGCCGTCCAGAAGTAGACGGCCCCGATGGCGCAGATGACGACCACCACCAGCAGCGTGAGCCAGTCGAAGTTGAAGAGCTCGCCCTTGGGGCTGGTGATCCCGGTGGGGATGAGGATGTTGGCCAGCATCAGGGTGCCGTAGGCGGCCGCTCCCAGCAGCACCGGCCACTCCCAGGCCCCGAGCCGGAAGGGGCCCTCGGGCCTCCAGCCGCGCAGTCGCCCGCCGATGGCGGCCAGCACCACCATGAGGAAGGAGAGGTAGATGCCGGAGACGCCGAAGGAGACCAGGGCGGTGAGGGCGGTGACGTTGGCCGGGTAGGTGATGAAGGCGATGTTGATCGGCTTGGTCGGGCTGAAGTGGACCAGGAGGGTGAAGAGGAGGGGGAGCACGGCGGCCAGGAGGACGGCGTTGACCGGCGTCTTGAAGCGCGGCGAGACCCGGCGCAGGAGGTGGCTGCCGGGGATGGCGCGGTCCCGAGCGTAGGAGAAGGCGAGCCGGGCCCCGGCGCCCTGGACCGCGGTGCCGCAGCTGAAGAAGGCGAAGCAGACCAGGAGCAGGATGAAGTCCTGGATCCCGGCCACGTGCACGTTGGCGTCGAGGACGTAGGTCACGCCCCCGCTGAGCGAGGTGGCGGCGGTGAAGCTCTTGCCCCCGGAGGGGATGGCCAGGAGCAGGGCGGCGACCAGGATGAAGCTGGTGATGCCTCCCACCAGGAGCGAGGAGACGATGGCGCGCGGCACCTGGCGGCTGGCCGCCTTCACCTCCTCGGCCACGTCGCCGGCCGACTCGAAGCCGTAGAAGATGTAGACGTGGGCCAGGATCGCCACCAGGGCGGCCCCCAGCCACCAGTTGCCGCCGAAGCTGACCCCGAGGGGGTTGTGGGCCACGCTCTCGGTGCCCTGGGTGGTGAAGAGGAAGCCGATCCCGTGGTGGAAGCCGACCGCCGCCAGCAGGATGGCGATGCCGAAGGTGCCCAGGATCTCGACGTAGACGCCGATCTTGGAGATGGCCCCGAGGAGGCGGACCCCCGCGATGTTGAAGACCGTCTGCACCGCCAGCAGGCAGAGGGTGAAGAGCAGGATGGTGTTGGGGTCGGCGCTGTTGATGTTGGCCCCGAAGAGGTTGTGCAGGAGCGGGGCGGCGTAGATCACGAAGCCGGTGTCGACCGAGGCCACGGTGATGATCAGGGCCCAGCCGTAGATCCATCCCACCCACCAGCCGTAGCCGCGACCGAGCAGGTTCTTGCTCCAGTGGAAGAGCGCGCCGGCGATGGGGTAGTGGCTGCCCAGCTCGGCGAAGACCAGCGCCACCAGGAGCTGGCCCAGGACCACGATCGGCATCAGCCAGAGGTAGCGGGGGCCGGCCGAGCCCGCCCCGAGGGTGAAGAGGGAGTAGATGCCGACCATCGGCGAGAGGTAGCAGAAGGCGACGC
>JASHRA010000231.1 GCA_030038765.1 Candidatus Dormiibacterota bacterium
CCCTGCCGGGCTGCGAGGTCCGGCTCACGGTGCCCGGAGACCTCCACGGCGAGGTGGGCGTGGGCCAGCCGGGCGAGCTCTGGGTGCGCAACCCGGGCGTGACCCTGGGCTACCACAACCTGCCCGAGGTGACGAGGGAGCGGATCCAGGAGGGCTGGCTCGCCACCGGCGACCTGGTGCGCCGTGACCGCGACGACTACTTCTACTTCCTGGGCCGCACCGACGACCTGCTCAACGTGGGCGGCGAGAACGTCTACCCCAAGGAGGTGGAGGCGATCCTGCTGAGCCACCCCGAGGTGCGGGACTGCGCCGTGGTCGGCGCCCCCCACCAGCTCAAGGGGGTGGTCCCGGTGGCGGCCGTGGTCAGGGCCGACGGCTCCTCGCTCGACGAGCAGGCCCTCCGGGCCTACTTCCTGGAGCGGGGACCGGCCTACGCCCACCCGCGCCGGGTCCTCTTCCTCGACGCCATGCCGCTCGGGGGCACGGGCAAGCTCGACCGCCGGGCGGTGGCGCGGCTCTTCGAGGCGGAGGACCCGGGTGCGGCCTGAGGTAGGGAGCGTGGCGGAGCGGACCGGTTCGATCAGCAGCGGCGTCGCGTCGGCGGCGTCCAAGGAGGAGACGCCGATGGAGAGAAGGAATCGATCCCTGACCGGCCGAGCCGGGCTGCTGGGCGCCGCCCTGGCGCTCCTGGGGCTCTGCCTCAGCGCCGGCACGGCGGCGGCCCCGGTCGCCGCCAAGGGTGGCGGCACGGTCAGCTTCGCGCTCCCCGCGGACGAGACCTCGACCTACATATTTCCCCTCCAGAGCCTGGCCGGGGCCGGTCCCGTGGACGACAACGAGTTCCAGATGCTCATGTACCTGCCCCTCTACTGGTTCGGCAAGGGCGGCCACGAGGTGGTCAACTACCAGCGCAGCCTGGCCGAGGCGCCCCAGTTCTCCAACGGCGGCAAGACCGTCACCATCCACCTCAAGCACTGGGACTGGTCCGACGGGACCCCGGTCACGAGCCGGGACGTCGAGTTCTGGATGAACGAGCTGGAGGCGAACAAGGACGACTTCTACGGCTACGTCCCCGGGGAGTTCCCGGACAACGTGGTCTCCCAGTCCTACCCCGGCCCCTACACCGTGGTCCTCACCTTCAACCGCAAGTACAACCCGCTCTGGCTCCTCTACAACGAGCTGAGCGAGATCACGCCCCTGCCCCAGCAGAGCTGGGACCGGACCGCGGCCGCGGGCCCGGTCGGGGACTACGACACCAGCAGCTCCGGCGCCGTCTCCGTCTACAACTTCCTCAACGGGCAGTCGACGAACCTCTCCGGCTACCAGAGCAACCCCCTCTGGCAGGTGGTGGACGGGCCCTGGCACCTGCAGAAGTTCGACCCCACGACGCAGTACCTGGTCCTGGTTCCCAACCGCCAGTACTCGGGCTCGCCCAAGCCCACCATCTCGGCCCTGGAGGAGGTCCCCTTCACCAGCGGGGCGGCCGAGCTCAACGCCCTGCGAAGCGGCCAGATCGACTACGGCTACCTGCCGCCCAACGAGTACAGCCAGGTCGGCTACTTCCGGTCCCGCGGCTACCAGGTGGTGGCCTGGCCCCTCTGGGCCACCGCCTACGCCGTCTACAACTTCGCCAACCCCAAGGTGGGGGCGATCTTCAAGCAGCTCTACGTGCGCCAGGCGCTCCAGGAGCTGATGAACCAGCCCCAGGACGTGAGGGACGTCTGGCACGGCTACGCCGTGCCCACCTACGGGCCGGTGCCCATCTCCCCCACCAGCCCCTACACCAGCCCCAGCGAGAAGAACAGCTCCTACGGCTTCTCCGTGGCCGGGGCCCGAGCCCTGCTCACCGAGCACGGTTGGAAGGAGAGCTCGGGGGTGGACAGCTGCCAGCGCCCCGGCAGCGCCGCCGACCAGTGCGGGGCCGGGATCGCCCGGGGGGCCGCGCTCAGCTTCAAGTTCCTCTACACCTCCGGCAACACCGGCTTCACCGACGAGCTGGAGTCGCTCCAGTCCTCGGCTGCGCTGGTGGGGGTCAAGCTCACCCTCACCGAGGAGCCCTTCAACAGCGTCGAGGCCAACGCCTTCTCCTGCCAGCCCAGCAGCGGCGCCGGCTGCTCTTGGGACATCGACATGTGGGCCGGCTGGTCCTGGGACCCGGACTACCTCCCCACCGCGGACGAGATCTTCGCCACCGGCGCCGGCGGCAACCCCGGGGACTACGACAACGCCGAGGCCAACCAGCTGATCGCCGCCGAGACGGAGCAGAACGGGGTCGCGCCCATCGTCAAGGCCGACGAGTACTTCGCCCACGACCTGCCCGTGCTCTGGACCCCGGGCTTCGACTACCAGGTCTCGGTGATCAAGGGCGACCTCAAGGGCACCCAGCCCCAGGACCCGGTGGGCAACATCTACCCCGACCAGTGGAGCATCGGCTGAGGTGAGCGCCGCGGCCGCCGTCGACCACCTGATCTGGGGCGTCTCCGACCTTCGCTCCGGGGCCGAGGAGATAGCCCGGCGGCTGGGGGTCACCCCGGCCGCCGGGGGTCGCCACCCGGGACGGGGCAGCGCCAACTGCCTGCTCGGGCTGGGCGGCGGCGCCTACCTCGAGGTGCTGGGCCCGGACCCGGGGCTGCCCCCCCAGCCCCGACTTCCCCTGGGCCTGGACCGCATCAGCGGGAACGGCCTGATCGGCTGGGCGGTCCGAACCCGGGACCTCGAGGGCGCGGCCGACTCCATGCGCCGGTCGGGCTGGGATCCGGGGGCGCTGGAGGCGATGGAGCGCCAGGCCCCGGACGGTCGGCGTCTCAGCTGGCGGCTCACCGCCCGCGAGTCCCCTGACGTGCCCGAGGCGGTGCCCTTCCTCATCGATTGGGGCGAGACCCCGCACCCCGCCAGCACCGCACCGCAGGGCGTCCGCCTGGTCCGCCTGCGCCTGGAGCACCCCCGGCCGGAGTGGCTCCGGGAGCTGCTCTCGGCCCTCGGCCTCCGCCTCGAGACCAGCGCCGCCGAGACCGTCCGCCTGGTGGCGGAGCTGAAGGGCCCAGCGGGCCCGGTGGTGCTCAGCTGAGCGGCGCCGGGGCCAGCATGTGGGCGGCCGTGATCGAGGCCCACGGCGGACCCGAGCGCCTCGTCTACCGCCAGGTCGAGGCCCCCTCCCCGGCGCCCTCTGAGGTGCTGGTCCGGGTCCGCTTCTGCGCCCTCAACGCGCTCGACTACTTCGTGCGCCGGGGCGTGCCCGGGATCCGCGTCGGTCTCCCCCACGTCGGCGGTGGGGACATCGTGGGCCGGGTCGAGGTGCTGGGCCCGGGGGTGGAGCCGGCCTGGCGGGGCCAGCTGGTGCTGGTCGACCCCCTGGTCGAGGGCGCCGCCCTGGGGGAGTCGCGCTGGGGTGGCCTGGCCGAGCTGGTGGCGGTGCCCGCCGCCAACCTCATCCCCCTCCGCCCCGAGCCCGAGCACCCGGAGCGCTACGCGGCACTGCCGATCGCCTACGGCACCGCCCACCGCATGCTCCACGGGCGCGCCCGGCTCCGGGCGGGCGAGACGCTGGCGGTGCTGGGCGCGACCGGCGGCGTGGGCGTCGCCTGCCTCCAGCTGGGACGCCTGGCGGGGGCCACCACCATCGCCTGCAGCTCCTCCCGGGAGAAGCTGGAGCGCCTCGCCCGGCTCGGGGCCGACCACCTGGTGGACACCTCCCGGCGCGACTTCAGCGCCCAGGTCTGGGAGCTGACCGGGCGCCGCGGAGCGGACGTCGTGGTCGACTACCTGGGGCGCGACACGCTGGCCGGTTCGGTTCGCTGCACGAGAGCCGGGGGCCGGGTCGTGGTCTGCGGCGCCAGCAGCGGAGCGGAGGCCAGCATCGACCTTCGCTACCTATGGGTGCGCGAGCTGTCCCTGCTGGGCTCCGACGGCTGGCGGAGGGAGGACCTCGACGCCCTCTGCGAGCTGGTGCGGGAGGGCCGGCTGGACCCCCTGGTGGACAGCGTCTTCCCCCTCAGCGAGGCGGCCCGAGCCCTGGCCCGGGTCGAGGACCGCCTGGCCCTCGGCAAGGTGGTGGTCGAGGTTGCCTGAAATGGTGGTCGACCTGGACCGGCTGCAGCGGGCGCTGGAGGCGAGCCCGGTCCACCGCGCCCTGCGGATGCGCCTGGGCGAGGACCGAGGCGACCTTCGGCTGAGCGCCCAGGTGGGGGCGGAGGGGGCGCCCGACGGCCTCGGCCAGGTGGTCCACGGAGGCCTGGCCGCGACCCTGCTCGACACCGCCGCCTGCTTCGCCCTGGTCCGCGTCACCGGCCACGACTGGATCACCGTCGACCTGCGGGTCGACTACCTGCGGCCCTTGGCGACCGGGACCCTGGAGCTGGGGACCACGGTCCTCGCCGTGGGCGCCACCCTGGCCCGGGCACGGGCCTGGGTCAGGAGCCCCGGCGCCGAGGTGGCGGCCGAGGCGGTGGGCACCTTCCGCCGGGCCAAGGAGCTGGGCGGTGGCGGCTGAGGACAGCGCCCGCCCCCGCCTGGAGGTCGGCCCCCGGCCCACCCTGGTGGACAGCGAGATCCACATCCGGGCCACCGGGCTGGCGCCGGGCGAGGCCATCCTCCGGGGGGAGCTGGTGGATGACTTCGGGCTGCGCTGGGCGAGCTGGGCCAGGTTCGCGGTCGGCCCCGATGGGAGCCTGGACCCGGGCCAGCAGGCGCCCCGCGAGGGCACCTACGGGGGCCAGGAAGCGGAGGGCCCGCTCTGGTCGATGGTCCCGGAGTCCTGGGAGCGGGCCCAGGAGCACGGGCTCAAGCGCGGCCTTGACCCGACCCCGCTTCGGCTGTCGGTGGAGCAGGCGAGCGAGGTGGTGGCCAGGGCCGCGACCGATCTGCTCTGGCTGGCGCCCGGCGTCGAGCAGGAGCCGGTGGGCGAGCTCGGCCTGGACGGGGTCGCCTTCACCCCGCCGGGCCCAGGGCCCTTCCCCCCGGTGCTCGTCTTCGGCGGCTCCGACGGGGGCCTTCGGCTGGACACGGCCGCCCTCCTGGCCGCCCACGGGTTCTTCACCCTGGCTCTCGCCTACTTCCGCCACCCCGGCCTGCCCAGGGAGCTGGTGGAGATCCCCCTCGAGTACTTCGGCCGAGCCCTGGACTGGCTGCGCCGCGATCCCCGCTCGCAGCCCGGGCGCGGCCCCAGCGTGGTGGGACGGTCCCGCGGCGGCGAGCTGGCGCTGCTCCTGGGTGCCACTTTCCCCGAGCTCGAGGCCGTGGTGGCCTACGTGCCCAGCGCCGTCGTCCACTCCGGGATCCTGGCCGGAGCGCAGTCCTGGCAGGCGGCGGTGCCGGCCTGGACCCTGGGGGGCGAGCCGGTGCCCTTCCTCGGCCACCTCGCCCCCCAGCTGGCCGCCAGCCAGCTGGAGCCGCCCATCGCGCTCACCCCCCTCTACCTCGCCGACCTGCGCGACTGGTCCGCCGTGGAGGCGTCCGCCATCCCCCTGGAGCGGTCGAGGGCCCGGATCCTGATGCTCTCCGGGGCCGCCGACGCGATGTGGCCTTCCCCCCTGCTGGCCGAGCTGGGAATGGCCCGGCTGGCCCGGCTCGGCTCTCTCGTCCGGGCCCGCCACCTGGTCTTCCCGGAGGCGGGCCACCGCTTCGTCCTGCCCGCTCTCCCCGGCACCGTCACCGGCGGCCGCCATCCCGCCGACTCGGTGCTCTACGAGTACGGAGGCACCCCCCGGGGCAACGCCCGCGCCGGGCGACTGGCGCACCGGGCCATGCTGGAGTGGCTCGAGGGCCCGGGCGAGCCCCAGGGCTGAGCCCGGGCCCCTGGGAAGATGGCGGGATGATCTTCCGGCCCACCTTCCCGGTCCGCTCGGAGCGCCTGGCGCTGCGGCCGCTGGAGCCGGGCGACGCCGAGGCCCTCCACTCCTACCGCTCCCTGCCCCGGGTCTGCCGCTTCGTGCCCTTCGAGCCCATGGACGTCCGCACCATCGAGTCCAACATCGGCGGGGGCTGGTCGCGCCGGGCCATCGAGCGGGAGGGCGAGGCCCTCATCCTGGGCGTGGAGCTGGCCCCGAGCGGCGAGCTGGCGGGCGACGTCATGCTCCGCTGGCTGAGCGAGACCCACCGCTGCGGCGAGATCGGCTACGTCTTCCACCCCCGCTTCGAAGGCCAGGGGTACGCCACCGAGGCCGGCCGCCTCCTGCTCCGCCTCGCCTTCGAGGAGATGGGGCTGCACCGGGTCGTGGCCCGGGTCGACGCCCGCAACTCGGCCTCGGCCCGGGTCCTCCTCCGGCTCGGCATGCGCCCGGAGGCGCACCTCCTGGAGAACGAGTGGTTCAAGGGCGAGTGGAGCGACGAGCTCGACTTCGCCATCCTGGGGCGGGAGTGGCGGGGCCTGGCCGGCGAGGGGCTTAGAGAGGCCCCGCCCGGCTGAGTGAGCACGGGGCCGGGGGGTGGCCCCGCGCTCACGCAGACGGACCCGGGGAAAGCCGATGGGCTACCCCGGCCAGCGGTCCTCAAGCGCCAACTGGGTCCGTTCCGGGCGGACCCCTGGCCTCAAACCTCTCCTCCTCTCCCGCGCAGCTCCTCGGCCGGGCCGGGCCGCTGCCGCGCCAAGGTTACAGCGGACTGACGGTCACGCGCCAGCGACCGGGCGGCCCCGGCCGCCTCGAACTCAGAATCGGCGACCCCGGAGGGCCGCATGGCGGCTCTGAGCCAGCTCACAGCAGACTCCCAGGCAACTCCCCGAGCCGGGCCCCACGCTCTAGCTCATGCAGCAGGTAGGCGTCGGCCGCCCCGCCAGCTGGGGCGGCGCCCAACCTCTGACCCGGAGCCTGGCCCACCTCTTCAACCGGGAGCGGCTCGGCCTGGCCGGCCTGCTGGGGGCGACGGCCCTGCTCTACCTCTGGGCGCTGGGGGCGTCGGGTTGGGCCAACAGCTTCTACTCCGCCGCCGTCCAGGCCGACACCAAGAACTGGGTGGCGTTCCTCTTCGGCTCCTTCGACGCCTCCAACTTCATCACCGTCGACAAGCCACCCGCGTCGCTCTGGGTCATGGATCTCTCGGTCAAGCTCTTCGGCCTCAACAGCTGGAGCATCCTCGTCCCCCAGGCGCTGGAGGGGGTGGCCACGGTGGCCCTGCTCTTCCTCACCGTCCGCCGCGTCTTCGGCAGCGCTGCCGGGTTCATCGCCGGGGCCGCCCTGGCGGCGACGCCGGTGGCGGCGCTTATGTTCCGCTACAACAACCCGGACGCCCTGCTGGTGCTGCTCCTGGTGGGCGCCGCCTACGCCCTGGTCCGGGCTCTCGACGGTGGCCACTCCACCCGCTGGCTGCTGCTGGCCGGGGCCCTGGTAGGCACCGGCTTCATCACCAAGATGCTGCAGGCCTTCCTGGTGCTGCCGGCCATGGTCCTGGTCTACCTGGCCCTGGGGCCGCCCGGGCTCTGGCGGCGGACGCTGCAGCTGCTGGCGGCCCTGGGCTCCCTGCTTGTCTTCGGCGGCTGGTGGGTCGCCCTGGTCCAGCTCTGGCCCGCCAGCGCCCGCCCCTACATCGGCGGCTCCCAGAACAACAGCGAGCTAAACCTCATCTTCGGCTACAACGGCTTCGGCCGCCTCACCGGCAACGAGACCGGCAGCGTCGGGGCCAGCGGCCCCGGAGGCTGGGGTCCGACCGGCCTGGACCGGCTCTTCCTGCCCTCGTTCGGGGGCGACATCAGTTGGCTCATCCCGGCCGCCCTGGTGGGCGCGGCGGCCCTGCTCTGGCTCACCTGGAGAGCTCCCCGGCGCGACCCGGTGCGGGCCTCGGCCCTGCTCTGGCTGGGCTGGTTGCTGGTCACCGGGCTCACCTTCAGCCTGGCCCAGGGGATCATCCACCCCTACTACACGGTCGCCCTGGCCCCGGCCATCGCGGCCCTCGTGGGCGGCGGCGCGGTCCTGCTCTGGCGGGTGCGGGAGCAGCTGCTGCCCCGGCTCCTGCTGGCGGCGGCCGTGCTGCTGACCTCGATCTGGTCCTGGGTGCTGCTGGAGCGCGTCCCCGGCTGGCTGCCCTGGCTGGCGCCGCTCGTGCTGGTGCTGGGCGTCGCCGCCTGCCTTGGGCTCCTGGGCGTGACCCTGCTGCCCCGCCGGCTGGCGGCCGCCGTGGCCGGCCTGGCCCTGGCCGCCTGCCTGGTCGGAACCGGTGCCTACACCATCGCCACCGCCGCCCAGGCCCACACCGGCGCCATCCCGCCGGCGGGCCCGGCCCAGGCCGCCAGCCTCGGCAACAGCAGCGGCGGGCCGGGACCAGGGACCGGGTTCCGGCGCCGCTTCGGGGGCGGCTTCCCGGGCCAGCGCGGCTCCGGCCACGGCGGCTTCCCCGGCTTCGGTTCAGGTGGCTTCCCGGGCTTCGGCGGAGGATCCACCGGTTCCAGCGGGACCCGCTCTCCCGGCTTCGGCTCGGGCGGGTTCCCGGGCTTCGGTGGCGGGACCGGAGCCGGCCAGGGCGGCTTCCCCGGCTTCCGGGGCGGAGGGCCCGGGGGCGGCGGCTCCGGGCTGGGCGGCCTGATCAACTCCGGGACACCCTCCGCGGCCCTGACCGCGGCCCTGCGCCAGGACGCCGGGGACTATCGCTGGGTGCTGGCCGTGGTGGGCGCCGACAACGCCGCCGGCTACCAGCTCGCCAGCGGGGATCCGGTGATGGCCATCGGCGGCTTCAACGGCACCGACCCGGCGCCCACCCTGGCCCAGTTCCAGGCCATGGTGAGCCGCGGCGAGATCCACTACTTCATCGCCTCCGGCCTGGGTGGTGGCGGCGGGGACGCGAGCCGGATCACCTCCTGGGTTGAGGAGCACTTCAGTGCCACCACCATCGGGGGGGCGCGCGTCTACGTGCTGGCCTCCAGGTGAGAGCCGTGGCCGAGGTGAGGGCGGGACGTCCCCGGCCCCCGGAGGGCGAGCGCGAACTGGCCGCGCCCCTGGTCGAGGTGGTGATCCCGGTCTACAACGAGGAGCGGGCGCTGCCCCGCTGCGTGGAGCAACTGAGCCGGCTGGCCGAGCGCCAGTCCGAGTTCAGGATCCGTCTCCTGGTGGTGGACAACGGCTCCCGGGACAGGACCTGGCAGGTGGCCCAGGAGCTGCGCCGGAGCCACCCCCAGCTGGGCCTGCTGCGGCTCCAGGAGCGGGGCCGCGGGCTGGCCCTGAGCCGGGCCTGGTCGGAGAGCCGGGCCGACCTGCTCGCCTACACCGACGTCGACCTCTCGACCGACACCGCGAGCCTCCTGCCCCTGCTCCGGGCCGTGGCCTCGGGCGACGCCGAGATCGCCACCGGCAGCCGGCTGCTGCCCGGCTCCGAGGTGGCGCGCAGCCTGCGCCGCGAACTCCTCTCCCGGGGCTACAGCCTGATCCTCCGCCGCCTCCTGGGGCTCCGCCTGCGCGACGCCCAGTGCGGCTTCAAGGCGGGGCGGCGCGATGCTCTGCAGGCCCTCTTGCCCCAAGTCCGGGACCGGGGCTGGTTCTTCGACACCGAGCTCCTGGTCCGGGCCCAGTGGGCCCGGATGGCACTCCTGGAGCTGCCCGTCACCTGGGTGGAGGATCGCGACTCCCGGGTCCGCATCCTCCCCACCGTGGTCTCCGACCTGAGGGGCGTGTTCCGGCTCTGGCGCGAGGCGGCGCGCCGGCGTCAGCAGGCGCCCAGCCCCAGCCTGCGGCCGGACCCGCGCCGGGGCCGGGCCTAGGGGGTGCGGTCCTGGAGCTCCCAGAGGTGGTCCAGGACGTGCCAGCAGGCGCGCCGCAGGTAGTAGCGCTGGGACCAGCGGCGCGGCTCGGCCCGGGGCGCGGGCGCCCCGAGGGCGTCCCAGACCAGCTCTCGTAGCTGGTCCACGGCCGGGCCCGAGGCCATGGCCGCCAGCGCCGGCAGCCCCAGCCGCCGGGCGTACTCGACGTCCGCGCCGAGGACGTGGTCGCGGAGCCGGTCCCGGTCCCGCCCCCCACCCCGCGGGCCCTTGGTCAGCTCGGCCGGGGCGGCCGCGACCTGCTCCTCCAGCATCCGCCAGGCGGTCCGCAGCAGCCGCCGACCCCGCTCCAGTTCCGGCGCCGCGGCCGGCTCCCGGTCCCACTCGCCGATGGCGCCGGGGGCGCCGAAGTCGGTGGTCACCGACCCCGGCAGTCGCTCCCGCACCCGCGCCGCGGCGGTCTCGGCCGGCCCCGGCGCCACTCCCGCCCGCTCCGCCACCACGAGGTAGCGGGCGCGGTAGGCGGCCCAGGCCTGGATGGCCGCCTCCTCACCCCGCCCGGAGCGGCACCAGCCCGGCCAGTCGCAGGCGCTGACGAAGCAGCGCCTGCGGCCGACCTCGAGGAGCAGCTCGAGCCCGGCCGGCTCCCCCGTCAGCGGCCAGCTCCGGCGGTCCCGCGCCGGTTGGCGGCCGGGACCCCCGTCACAGCTGCTGCCTCCCGGAGAAGGCGCGGGCCACGGTGCGCTCGTCGGCGTAGGAGAGCTCGCCGCCGACGGGCAGACCGTGAGCCAGGCGGGTGACCCTCACGCCGGTGCCCTGGAGCAGCTGGTGGAGGTAGCCGGCGGTGGCCTCGCCCTCCAGGTCCGAGTCGGTGGCCAGGATCACCTCCCCCACCTCCTCCTCCCCGACCCGACGTCGCAGCTCCTCGGCGTGGATCTCGGCGGGGCCGACGCCCTCCAGCGGTGAGAGGGCGCCGCCCAGGACGTGGTAGAGGCCGCGGTACTCCCCGCTACGCTCGATGGCGAGCACGTCCCCGGGGTCCTCGACGACGCAGATCACGCCCTGCTCCCGCCCCGGCTGGCGGCAGATGGCGCAGAGCTGGTCCCGCAGCGAGAGGAAGAAGCAGCGCGGGCAGGGACCGACCTCCTGGGCCACCGCCGCCACCGCCTGGGAGAGCTCCAGGCCCTGGGCGGCCGGCATCCGCACGGCGTGGAAGGCGAGCCGCTGGGCCGTCTTGGATCCGATCCCGGGGAAGCGCGCCAGCGCCTCCGCCAGGCGCTCCACCGGCGTCGGCAGAAGCCCCACCTCAGGCCCCTCCGTCGAGGCCGGTCAGAAGAGGCCGGGAGGGAGCGTGCCGGGGGGCAGGAGCGCCTGCATGGCCTTCTCCGCCAGTTCCCGCGAGCGCTCCAGGGCGTCGTTGGCCGCGGCCAGGATGAGGTCGGCGAGGAGCTCCGGGTCCTCCTCCAGCAGCTGGGGCTCGATGCTGATCGCGGTCAGCTTCTGGTGGCCGTTGGCCCGGGCCCGGACCACCCCGCCACCGGCCCGCCCCTCCACCTCCTGGCTGGCCAGGTCGCCCTGGGCCTGCTCCAGCTGGCGGAGCATGTTCTGCTGCAGCTGGCGCAGCTGCTTGGGATTGGGCTGGGGCAAGGCTGATCTCCTCTCGGCTCGGGGGCCAATTCTAGGGCCGGTCCG
>JASHRA010000232.1 GCA_030038765.1 Candidatus Dormiibacterota bacterium
CTCCCGGGTGGGACGGCTCTCGGGGGGCGAGCAGCGCCGGGTGCTGATCGCCCAGGCGCTCATCGGCCAGCCCCGCGTGCTGCTCCTGGACGAGCCCCTCATCAACCTCGACATCAGCAGCGAGCAGGAGGTGGTGGAGCTGCTGGCCCGGCTCACGCGCGAGCGCCGCCTGGCGGTCCTGATCTCGGCCCACGACATGAACCCACTGCTCCGGGTGATGGACCGGATCGTCTACCTGGCGGGCGGGCGGGCGGCCAGCGGGACCACCGCCGAGGTGGTCCAGTCCGACGTCCTGAGCCGTCTCTACGGCCACCCGGTGGAGGTGCTGCGGGTGGGGCGCCGGGTGCTGGTCCTGGCCGGGGGCGGGGAATCCGCGGCCAGCGACGAGGAGCACGCCCACGCCGTCGCCGACCAGGGCCTGGGCTGAGGCGGCTGTCGTGCCCATCTTCGGTCCCGGCTTCTTCCAGAGCTCGCCGGTCCAGGTCGCCCTGCTCCTGGGGGCCACCGTCTCCGTCGTCTGCGGCGCGGTCGGGGTCTTCGCCGTCCTCCGCGCCCAGTCCTTCGCCGGCCACGCCCTGGCCGACCTCGGCGCCACCGGCGGCTCGGCCGCCTTTCTCATCGGCGTCAGCCAGCTCTGGGGCTTCGTCGTGGCCTGCGCCCTGGCCGCCGGGTCGATGCAGCTGAGCGGGCTCCAGCGGCCCCGCAGCCGGGACGTGGCCACCGGCATCGTCCTCGGCGCCGGGCTGGGGCTGGCCGCCCTCTTCCTCTACTTCGACACCACCGTCAGCAACGCCACCGGGGTCTCGGTGACGATCCTCTTCGGCTCCCTCTTCGCCGTCGACCCGGGGCTGCTGCCGGCCATGGCCGGGCTGGGCGCGGTCTCCCTGCTGATCACGCTCTTCCTCTTCCGCCCCCTCCTGCTCAGCTCCGTCAACCCGGACATGGCCCAGGCCCGGGGGGTGCCGGTGCGGGCGGTGACGCTCGCCTACCTCGTGGCCCTGGCGCTGGCGGTGGCGCTCTCGGCCATGGCCGTGGGCGCCGTGCTCAGCACTGCCCTCCTGATCGGGCCCGCCGCCACCGCGCTGCGCCTCACCAGCAGCCCTCTGCGGGCGCTGCTGCTGGCCGCGCTCCTCGGCCTCCTCATCACCAGCGCCAGCGTCGTGCTCGCCTACGACAGCTACTACTGGCCCCCGGCCGGGCGGGGCTGGCCGGTCAGCTTCTTCGTCGTGGCGCTGGTCTTCCTCGTCTACCTGGCGACCGAGCTGCCCCGCCCCGGGCGCCGGCGCCGGGGGGCCTGACCGTGTTCAGCGGCTTCATGGTCAACACCTGGGTGGCGGGCACCCTGGTGGCGGTGGTGGCGGCGCTGGTGGGCTTCTTCGCGGTCCTCCGGGGCGCCACCTTCCTGGCCCACGCCGTCCCCAACGGCGCCTTCGCCGGCGCCGCCGGAGCCAGCCTCATCGGGGTCAACCCGGTGCTGGGGCTGGGCTGCTTCGCCCTGGCCGGCGCCCTCGGCATCAGCTGGCTCTCCCGGCGCGGGCGCAGCGACGCCGTGACCGCCCTGTCCCTGGTCCTCATGCTGGGCCTGGGACTGCTCTTCCTCAGCCTCAGCCAGGAGTACTCCGCCGAGCTCTTCTCCCTGCTCTTCGGCGACGTGGTCGGGGTCAGCAGCTCCGAGCTGGTCCCGGTGGCCGCGCTGGGGCTGGTCGGGGTGGTGGCGGTGGTGCTCCTCTTCCGCCCCCTGCTGCTGAGCTCGGTGGTCCCCGAGGTGGCCTGGGCACGGGGCCTCGACCCCTCCCGCCTGGAGCTCGCCTTCCTGGTCGTCATGGCCCTGGCCACCACCATGACCGTGCCCCTGGTGGGCGCCTTCCTCATGTTCAGCCTGATGGTGGCCCCGGCGGCGGCGGCCCGCAGCCTCGTCTCCCGCCCCCTGGCGGCGGTGGGCCTGGCCGTGCTCCTCGCCTTGGTCGTGACCTGGTCCGCCATCGCCCTCGCCTACGTCAGCAACTGGCCCATCGGCTTCTTCGTCGGCGCCCTGGGAGCGCTCGCCTTCGTCCTCTCCCGGGCCCTGGCCGCCCGCGCCGACCGGCGCGCCGCCGGACCGGCCCCAGCGGCCGCACCCGCCGAGGCCACCGCCTGACCGGTCCGGCGGTGGCTGCTATGTTGGGCGCGTCGTGACCGGCACCCCGGGGAGCGCGCTCCCCTGGCCAGACGTCCGCCCGTCGGGGCGGCGGCCCTGATGCCCCACCCCCTCTCGACCTCGGTGCACGAGGCGGTGGGAGTCCGGCTGCAGCGGGTGGACCAGCGCTACACCACCCTGCGCCGGCTGCTGGTGGAGACGCTCGCGGCCGCGGCCCGGCCCCTCACCATCCCCGAGATCGTGGCCAGCAGCCCGCGGCTGCCCCAGAGCACCGCCTACCGCAACCTCACCACCCTGATCGACGTGGGCGTGGTGAGGCGCGTGCCCGGCACCGACGACCACGGGCGCTTCGAGTTGGCGGAGGAGCTGCAGGGACACCACCACCACCTGGTCTGCACCTGCTGCGGACGGGTGGACGACATCCCCGCCTCGGCACCGCTGGAGCGGGCGCTGGGGGCGGCGGCGCTGACCGTGTCCGACGACCACGGCTACCAGCTGAAGGAGCACCGCTTCGACCAGCTGGGCCTCTGCCCCGACTGCCGCCGGGCCTGATCCCGGCTCAGCCACCCCCGGCCGGCGCCCCCTCCTCGGCCAGCAGGGCGTCGAGGTAGGCGGCGACCTCGAAGTCGGCCAGGTCCCCCGGCCCCTCGCCGGTCCCGACCAGCTTGACCGGGATCCCGAGCTCGGACTCGACCTGGAAGACGTAGCCGCCCCGGGCGCTGCCGTCCAGCTTGGTCAGGACCACGCCGGTGGCGCCCGCCACCTCCCCGAAGACGCGCGCCTGGGAGAGGGCGTTGGCGCCGACGTAGGCGTCCAGGGTCAGCAGCACCTCTGCCGGCTGGCCCGGGAGCTGGCTCCCCACCACGCGCCCGACCTTGCCCAGCTCCTGCATCAGGTTCTGCTTGGTGTGGAGCCGGCCGGCGGTGTCCACCAGCACCACCTGGCAGCCCCGGGCCCGGGCCGCGGCCAGGGCGTCGAAGACCACCGCCGCCGGGTCGGCTCCCGGCCGGTGGGCGACGAGGCCGACCCCGAGCGGCCCCAGCAGCGCCCTCAGCTGCTCCCCGGCGGCCGCGCGGAAGGTGTCCGCCGCGGCCACCAGGGAGGCCGTGCCCTGGCCCTGGAGGCGGGCCGCCAGCTTGGCCACGGTGGTCGTCTTTCCCGACCCGTTGACGCCGACCACGAGCCAGACGGCCGGGTCGCCGGCCAGCGAGAGCCCCCTCTCCCTCCCCTCCAGCCGGCGCGCCATCTCCGCCCTCAGCCCCTCCAGCAGCTGCGCCGGCTCGCGCCAGCGCTCACGGGCGGCGCTCTGGCGCAGCGCCTCGACCAGCTCCTCGGCGACCACGGCCCCGCAGTCGGCGGCGAGGAGCAGCTCCAGCGTCTCCTCCCAGAGCTCCTCGCCCAGGCTCCGCCCCGGGCGGAACCGCCCTCGGAGCTGCGCCCCCAGCCCCCCGACCCGCTCCAGCCGGCCCGGCAGCCGGCGCCACCAGCGCCGCTCCGGAGGTGGCGGGAGCTCAGCCACCGGCGGCGACCGGCTCCGGCCGGGCCCCTTCCTCCACCTCCACCGAGCGCCCGTCCGCGGTCAGCCGCACCGACAGCAGCCGGCTCGAGCCCTCCCCGTCCTGGGTCACCCCGTAGAGGATGGAGGCGGTCGCCATGGTGACCAGGTTGTGGGTCACGACCAGGAACTGGCTGGTCTCGGAGCGGCGCTGGAGCAGCTTGGCGAACTGGGTGATGTTGGCCTCGTCGAGCGAGGCGTCGACCTCGTCGAAGACGTAGAAGGGGCTGGGCGAGACCTGCTGCAGGGCCAAGACCAGGGCCAGGGCGGTGAGCGCCCGCTCGCCCCCGGAGAGCAGCTGCATGGGGATGGGGCGCTTGCCCCGCGGCTGCACCTCGAGCTCCACCCCGCCCGGCGAGCCGCCCTCGCCCGCGGCCGTGACCAGCGTCGCCCGGCCCCCGCCGAAGAGCTCCGCCCAGACCTGCTCGAACTCGCGCGTCACCGCCGCCAGGGTGGCGGCGAAGCGCTCCTCGCAGCGCCGCTGGAGGCGGCCCAGGACCAGCTCCAGCTCGGCCTTCGCCCCGAGGCAGTCCTGGTGGGCGTCCCGCAGCCCCTGGGTGCGCAGCAGCAGCTCCTCGAGCTGGCGCGGCGCGAGCTGGTTGACCGCCCCCAGCTGCTCCAGCCGGCGGCCCAGCCGGGCCAGCTCCTGGGCCGCCCGGGC